>CAZTVY010000204.1:0-5361 GCA_964617235.1 uncultured Rikenellaceae bacterium
TGTATGGAAGGCGCTATAAAGTTAAAAGTACCCCTACAAATTGAGATGGGTATTGGCAGTAATTGGCTAGAAGCAAACTAAGATTACTATACCAAAGAAGGGCTGAATTTTCAGCCCTTCTTTTATTTATACTGTCATTATCTCTTTTTCCTTCTTTTCCAGATGCTCATCAACTTTCTTGTTGTAGGTGTCGGTTACCTTTTGAACTTTAGTTTCAGCATCCTTAGCAACATCCTCGGCAAGGCCGTTCTTCTGCATTTTTTTGATTTCCTCAAGGGCATCGCGACGAGCGTTGCGAATGCTTACACGCGCATTCTCGCCCTCGTGCTTAACCTGTTTAACCAAATCCTTACGGCGCTCCTCGGTTAATGGTGGAACCATTATGCGAACTGTTTCGCCATTATTTTGAGGATTGAAACCAAGGTTTGCGGCCATAATTGCACGCTCAATGGGGTCAATCATCTTTTTTTCCCAAGGTTGGATAGAAATGGTTCTGGCATCGGGACTACCAACGCTTGCAACCTGAGCCAAGGGAGTCATTGTTCCGTAATAATCCACCATAATGCCCGAAAGCATTGAAGGGTTAGCTTTTCCAGCGCGAATTACTCTAAGTTCATTCTCAAGGTGGTCAATGGCTTTAGACATTTGTCCTTCGGCCACATTTATAACTTTTTTTGCATCATCCGGAGTCATACTTTTACCTTTTAAATTCGGGAATAAAAATATTTAATTTTTAACTAATGTGCCAATTTTTTCACCCAAAACAACTTTTTTAAGGTTTCCTGAGGTGTTCATATCAAAAACAAAGATAGGTAGATTGTTCTCGCTACACATTGTAAATGCTGTTAAATCCATAACCTTTAACCTTTTCTCGTAAGCCTCGGTAAAAGTTATCTCATCGAATTTTGTGGCGGTTTTATCCTTTTCGGGGTCGGCAGTGTAAACACCGTCAACACGGGTTCCTTTGAGTAGCACCTCAGCCTCAATTTCCACGCCACGTAAAGCCGATGCTGTATCGGTAGTGAAGAATGGATTCCCTGTTCCACCGGCAATTATGCAAACAAAACCTTGCTTGAAAGCATCCAAAACCTTAGCCTTTGAGTAAAGTTCCCCAACTGGCTCCATTTTGGTTGCAGTAAAAACCTTGGCTTTGCCACCTGCGCCCTCAATGGCCGATTGAATTGCCAAACTATTTATAACTGTGGCAAGCATTCCCATTTGGTCGCCCTTAACCCTATCGAAACCTTTGGAAACACCGCTAAGTCCACGGAAGATATTTCCTCCTCCAATTACAATTCCAATTTCAACACCCATTGCGGCAACCTCTTTAATCTGTTCGGCATAAGAGTTCAGAATAGAGGTGTTAATGCCATACTTATCGTCGCCCATTAGCGCTTCGCCGCTGAGTTTTAGAAGTATACGTTTGTATTTTAACATCTTGGTTCATTAATAATTACCCTGTAAAGATACTTAAATTTAATATTGAAGGTTTTTTAAGTTTTCAACAAAAACTTCCTGACAAAAATCATTGACAATTAGTACCACAAACATTACATTTGCATCAATATGATTAGCAAATCGTTATCGACATTATACCACAATAACGGCAAGGGGCTCTACTCCTGCTGGATTTGCTGATTTATTCTCCTAACATCTTCACTTTAAAAATCCAAATCCTTTGCTCAAAAGGATGATTGCGATTTCTATTTACACCGTCTTTTTATCAATTTCGTTTTCACATAATTCTTAAATAGTAAAACTATGTTTGAGAAAGTAATACCGCATACCGTTAAACCCGAAAGGCAAGCCGCATCGGAAGGTAATTTCTATAAATCGACCCAAAGCAAAATTGGTCCGGGAATGAATGAGCGCGTTCAGAAACTGCGCAAGCTAAGCGTTGAGACTGAGCCATCGCTTTCCATTGAACGTGCTTTGCACGAAACTGCATTCTATAAGGAAAACTATGGGAAATACTCAATCCCTGTTCTACGTGCATTGAACTTTCTGGATCATTGCAAAAGAAAAACCATATACATTGGCGAAGGAGAGCTGATTGTTGGTGAGCGTGGTCCAAAGCCCAAGAGTGTTTGCACATTCCCAGAGCTCACCTGCCACAGCGTTGATGATTTAAATGTTCTAAACACTAGAGAACTACAGCGATATACAATAAGCCAAGAGGATATTGAGCTGTACGCAAAGGAGGTAATTCCATACTGGCAGGGCAAAACGCAACGCGAGCGAATTTTCAACCACGTTCCAAACGAGTGGCGTGCTGCTTACGAAGCGGGGTTGTTCACCGAGTTTATGGAGCAGCGCGCTCCAGGTCATACAGCGCTCGATGGAAAAGTATACCGAAAAGGTATGCTCGATTTTAAAAAGGAGATTGCCGATAATCTTGCAAACCTCGACTACCTAAACGACCCAGAAGCAACCGATAAGGCAGAGCAATGGAAGGCTATGGATATATCGTGCGATGCAGTAATTGTTTTTGCAGAACGCCACGCAGAGCTAGCCGAGGAACTAGCAAAAAAAGAGAAAGACCCACAACGTGTTCAGGAACTGAGAAAAATTGCCGAGGTATGCCGTTGGGTTCCTGCTCACGCTCCACGGACTCTTTGGGAGGCAATTCAGATGTACTGGTTTGTTCATCTTGGAACTATAACCGAGTTGAACGGATGGGATGCAATGAATCCGGGACATTTCGACCAACACTTAACTCCTTTCTACGAAAAAGAGATTGCCGCTGGAACGCTAACCCGCGATGAGGCAAAAGAGTTGATATCGTGCTTCTGGATTAAGGTTAACAACCATCCTGCACCTCCAAAAGTTGGAATTACAGCACGCGAAAGTGGAACTTACAATGATTTTACAAATATCAACCTAGGTGGCGTAAGACCCGATGGGTCCGATGGAACAAGCGAGGTTTCGTACATCATGCTTGAGGTTGTGGAGGAGCTACATATTCTACAACCCGGAAACTCTGTACACATTAGCGCCAAAACACCCGATAAATTTCTTAACGCTGCAGCACACGTAATTCGTCAGGGACACGGTTATCCATCGGTATTTAACCCCGATGTATATATAGTTGAGATGATGCGACAAGGAAAATCTTTGCAGGATGCACGCGAGGGCGGATGCAGCGGTTGTATTGAAGTTGGTGCTTTTGGTAAGGAGGCGTATCTACTTACTGGCTACCTCAACGTTCCAAAAATCTTGGAGGTTGCGCTTAACAATGGAATTGACCCTGTTACCGGGAAAAAGGTTAGTATTGAAACAGGCGACCCTCGCAGCTTTAAATCATACGACGAACTATATAGTGCTTTCCTAAAGCAGGTTCAGTATATAGTCGACCAAAAGATGCGTGTAAGCAACTATATCGATAGGATGTTTGCCAAGTATGCCCCAGCACCATTCCTATCAGTTGTTATTGAGGATTGCATTAACAAGGGACGCGATTACTACGATGGTGGTCCACGTTACAATACCAGTTACATTCAGTGTTGCGGATTAGGAACAGTAACCGATAGCCTTGCTGCTGTGAAAAAGCACGTGTTCGAGAATAATACATTCAGTATGGATAGGGTATTAAATGCTGTACTGAAAAACTTTGATGGCGAGGAGGTTTTACGCCAAACCATCATTAACCGCACTCCATTTTTTGGGAATGATGACGATTACGCCGATTCAATTGCTGTAAAGGTTTATAACGATTTGGTTGATACCATTGATGGCAAACCCAACATCAAGCCTGGAGGCAAATACCACTTGAATATGCTCTCAACTACGTGCCACGTTTACTTTGGAAAGGTGATGGGGGCAACACCCAATGGTCGTTTAGCAGGAAAATCAATATCCGACGGAACATCGCCATCGCACGGGGCAGATACAAGAGGGCCATCGGCGGTGATAAAATCTTTGTCGAAGCTCGACCAAACAAAATCGGGAGGAACACTACTAAACCAAAGGTTTTTGCCAAGTCTGCTCAAAAAGGAAGAGGATGTTAAGAAGTTGGGTCACCTTATCAGGAGTTACTTTACGCTCGGAGGTCATCATATTCAGTTCAATATTGTTGATACAGCAACCCTGCTTGCTGCTCAAAAATGTCCGGAGGATTATAAAGACCTAATGGTTCGAATGGCAGGTTACAGTGACTACTTCAACGATATGAATGCCGATTTGCAGCAGGAGGTCATTGAGCGAACCGAAAACGATGCCTTCTAGTATGCATAACAGCTTAATTTTCGATATAAAGCGTTACGCCATAAACGATGGCCCGGGAATCCGTATCGTAATCTTTTTTAAGGGTTGCAACCTGCGCTGTGCGTGGTGCCATAACCCCGAAAGCATATCGCCAAAGGCCGAAAGGATGTACGCCCCGGCAAAGTGCATCAAATGCGGAACTTGCGTTTCTGTTTGCCCCGAAAAAGCCATAACGTTAACTCCGGAAGGAATTATCACCGATAATAACCTTTGCAAGCAATGTGGAAAATGTGCCGATGTTTGCCCCACGAAGGCTATTGAAATGTCTGGAAGAGCAATGTCTGTTCCTGAAATAATGGAGATAATTGAGAAGGAACGGGTATTCTTCGACCAATCGGGCGGAGGTGTCACATTCTCAGGTGGTGAACCACTTATCCATTCCGAAATATTAATTGAACTGCTCGACGAATGCAAAAAACGTAAAATTCATACTGCAGTTGATACGGCTGGAAATGTTAGCACCGAAATAATACTGGAAGTTGCCAAGCGGACAGACCTTTTTCTGTACGATTTAAAGATGATGAATCCGGAAATGCACAAGAAATGGGTTAACTCCTGTAACGAGAAGATTCTTCATAATCTACAGGCAATTTCTGATTTTGGCTCAAAGGTTATTATCCGAATACCCTTGATTGGTGGTGTTAACGACTCTATGCTGAACATTGTTGAAACAGCAAGATTTGTTGCCAAATTATCGGGCGAGAAAAAGGTAGTTAACCTTTTGCCATACCATAATATTGCTCAACACAAATATGTGAAATTGGGTAAAGCCGACAGTTTCGAAAACTTGGTTGAACCCGATAAAACTGTTCAGGAAAAAGCCATATCAATTTTTGCAGGATATGGCGTAAAAGCCACAATTGGTGGATAAAGGAATTTAAACATTAAAATTATTCTGATATGAATAGATATAAATCAACGATTTTAGTCTTTTTTGTAATCGTTCCATTTCTTTCAAATGGTCAGGTAACAGTCGAAGATTATGCCCGAGCCGAAAAGTTTTTGCAAAGAAATTTGGAGAAAAGCATATACAACCGATGGGGAGAACCAACCTGGGAGACGCACGGAAACACATTTATTTAAAGCGTTAATACCCGA
>CAZTVY010000205.1:0-5349 GCA_964617235.1 uncultured Rikenellaceae bacterium
GCTCGTAATGCGATGGATTTTCAATTTTACCATAGCTCATCAAACCCTTAAAATCGTTAATTGACTTGTAGCCCTTTTTGTTCATCCAATCGGCCATTGCGTTTAGCATTGTAGCAATATGCTGTGGGCCATTCTTATATATTGCAGAGCAAACCTGAACGGACGATGCTCCAGCAAGTATTGCCTTAATCATTGCATCGCCATCGTGAACACCCGTTGATGCGGAAATATCAATTTTCGGTACTAAATGGTTGGCCATTCCAATCCAACGGAGGGTATTCCTTAAATCCGAAGGATTACTTAATACTGACGCAGGCACAACTTTCATTGCATTTATATCGAAATCGGGCTCAAAGAAACGGTTGAATAGCACCACACCTTTAGCCTTTCGGTACCAAAGTTGCTCAATAATTCGAAGAGGATTTGTAAAATGATTTCCTAACTTAAATGCAACAGGGATTGTGACTATTTGAGTCAATTTATCGGCTAAAGTAAAATAAACCTCCTCCAACTCAGCGGGAGTTTTACGAACATCGGTGGGCAACATAAAAACATTCACCTCCAACGCATCGGCACCTGCTTGCTGAATTTGCGAAGCAAAAGTAACCCATTGCGATGCACTTACACAGTTTATACTTGCAATAACAGGAATTTTAACAGCAGCCTTGGCCTGCTTAATCATCTCGATGTACGATTGTACATTATTTGCTGTAACATAACTTTTAAGGTAATCGGCGGCCTCGGTATAGTCGGAGTACTGAGCTAAGTTATCGACCTCGTGCATTATTTGCTCCTCAAAAAGAGATTTTAGCACAATTGCACCTGCCCCCATTTCCTCGTACTTCTTAATTCTATCTATAGAGGAGTTTAACCCCGAACTACTAACAATTAAGGGCGATTTAAGGGCTAATCCCAAATAAGTTGTTTCAAAATTTGCCATTGCGTTTAGGTTTAGTAGGCGTAAATTACAAAATTAGTTTGATTTATAGTTTCTGTGACCAAAAATATTACTGCCAATCCGAACCATTGTACTCCCCTCCTCTATTGCTACAGTATAGTCGCTCGACATGCCCATAGATAACTCCTTGAACCAAGGCTTATCGGCAAAGTATTTCGCCTTAACCGATTGGAAAAGGGTACTAAGGAATTTAAACTCCATGCGAACCTGAGCCATATTATCGGTAAAGGTTGCCATTCCCATTAAGCCAACCACACGAATATTCTTCATTTCCTTAAAATCATTGGAACTGAGCAGTTCCTCCAACTCATCGGCCGAAAGGCCAAACTTTGTCTCCTCCGATGCTATATGAATTTGCAACAAGCAGTCTATAACCCTATTGTGCTTCTGAGCCTCCTTGTCAATTACCTCCAGTAATTTTATACTATCTACTGAATGAATAAGGCTAACAAACGCTGCAATATACTTAACCTTATTGGACTGCAAATGTCCTATAAGATGCCACTCAATATCCTTGGGCATTACCTCGTACTTTGAAACCAACTCCTGCACTTTGTTTTCGCCAAAAATCCTATGGCCAGCATTGTAGGCCTCCATAATAACCTCTACGGGGTGTGTTTTAGAAACAGCCACCAATGTAACGTGCTGTGGAAGTGAACTCTTAATTTCCTGAATATTGGTTTGAATGCTCATTACTGAATGCTTTTGTGCAAAATTAGGATTTTTTGCCTAAGGGCAAAACTTTAATCTTGGTTGTTAGTTGAAAGTTTTCGAAAGTTTCTCTTTAAAGCAATAAATTGCATATATTCAAAATTGAAAGTTGCAATGAAAGCTTTGAGGTGTTTGGATATTATGATAATTCAAAAGAAATACCAGTTGAAAAAATTGAAAATATCATAAATAAAGAAACGCCTGCTTTTTTAGAAAATTTTTTTAGGAATAAATGTATTAAGATAAATGGTAAATATATTTGTTTAAATTCATTTAGAATAAAATACGATAATTACGATTCAGATTATGATATAACATTTCTAAATGATAATTATGAGAATATTAGTATGTTTTGTAAATATAAAAATATCTCAACAGATGTTTTTTACAACCGATTTAACGAAGTTTACGTTGAAAAATCATAATTCCATTTTTTAACACAAATTGTAAAGTCATAGAAATAAGCAACAAAACACAACATTTCAAAATTATGGAATAAAACCTCTTTTAGCGCTCATCTTATTACGAGTGCGCAATTCTGCTAAGCATACATATTGAGGATGCGCACCAACGAGATTTAAAATTAGAGCTTGTTGTTAAGATTTTCCTTATTAGATTTTTCTAATAACCTTTCAAAATCATAAGACATATAAATAATACTTAACAAGGGTAGCATTATCTCACTTCCCTTAAAGGGTAGAGCTTCTCCTTCAACTAACAAATAAATTCTGGTTTCTTCTGCCAACCACGCATATAATATACGCTTGATATCTCCATTATAAAAAAGCAATCCCATCTCTTGATTTTTATCTGAGGATTTTTCTAAGTAAACTCTCGATTTTGGGTCTGGACAATCCCAATTCACCTCAATTGGTTCTTTGTATTTCTCTTTTAGTAATTCTAAATATTTTATCATATAATCATAAGGGTGTTCAATAGAATGAGAAAAACTCATTTTATATGTTATTAAAGATAGAGAATCGTAAAGAAACTGATACCATACAAAAAAGGTATTTCCTAGTAGAAAATCCTTATACATTAACACGACATTGTTTGAATTGGCCTCAACTCTTTTATATAAGTCTAACTTTTCGATATTTCTTACTTGGCTTTCACTCATACCCCAATTAACATTTCTAATGTTTTGTGAATATCCTTCAAATGAAAGTATAACAACTAATAAAGCCAAACATATCTGTCTCATAATTATCTGATTAAAAAATTTAAAATTCTACTTTTATTACGATATCATTATTTAAAGTTGAATAAATAATTCTAATCAATAATACTCAATCTCCCTTGTAGTAACCAACACTGGTTCTGAATCACTGAATATTACCCGCTTAATCCAGTTTCCTCTGCTATCGTACTCGTAAGTGTATGTGGTAGTTAATTTCTTGCTGCCATCCTTTTCGTAGTTAACCCATTCGGTGGGGTTATTCATTGTGTCGTATTTAAATGTCGATTTATGGTCTATGGTTCCGTCCTTATTAAAACTAATCATATCCAGCAAGTTACGGTTATCGTCGTAAATATTTCGGCGTCTTAGCGTACCCTCGGGTCGGTAAGTTTCCTCTTCAACCAAAACACCCTTGCTATTATACTTGTATTGAACATAACCCTTTATTTCAAAATCGTTTGTCACTTTATGTTTCTTGACAAATTGTTTATTGGCATTTAAAAAATCGGTATAGCTCAAAACCTCTATTCCTAAAGTTGTTGTTATTTTGGTTTCAATGCTGTTATTCTTAGTATCGTATTTTAAAGAGCATTTGTATAAAAACTTTGCATTTTCGCCATAATAAGATATTTCTACTGGTATGCCTCTCTTATCGTACTTGCAGGTTTGCTTTTCGGCAATAGTACCATCGGTATCGTAAATGGTAATGGTTTCCCATAATCCTTTTTTGTTGTAGGATGTTTCTACACTGTAAGCGTTGCTTCCATCCAAAGCAGAGTGTGCTTCCTCTATAAGTTGCCCTGCGGGATTGTATTTGTACCTAGTTATTTTGGAAGACTCTGCATCGGAAGCATCTATACTGGCCGACTCAACTAGTCTTCCATTGTCGTCGTAAATAAAGTAGTTACGTCGGAAATTTTTGCCAGCGTTATCGTAGTAAACTTCTTCGGTTATGCTATCCTTTGAGTTGTAGGTAATGGATAGGTTAACAATAATGCTATCGTACCTATTAAGGTTTCCTTTTTGAAGAAGAAGTCCTCTTTCATTAAAAAGTTGGTAATTGTCGACCCTATCCATAAAGGTTTGAAAAATCCGAGATTCCTTATTTACTGAGCCAGTTCCATCTTTGGGCTTATAAAGTCGCTTTTTAACCGACTTAACATTGCCCACAAGCCCAAAGTCCTTTGTGTTTCGCTGCGGCTCATCCTGTGCAAAGCCGTTGAGACTAATTGCGAAAAGCAATAAAACCAACACTCTTATCATAACAGTAATAGTTTGATTACTTTAAAGTTAAATATAATATTCTGAAAAACACAAGCAATTTTCTCCTTTTGTATAATCTTTAAAAATCAATTTGACGTTTCCAAGTCCAAACCGACGATGGAAAGTCATTGGTCTAAGCAAAACTTTCCATCGTGGAGCTAGCCACATGGAAAAGTTAAATTCTTCAACTTTCATCTAATTCGACGTTTCCAAGTCCTGCCGGACGTTGGAAAGTCCTCGGTCTAGGCACAACTTTCCATCGTGGCGACAGCCACATGGAAACGTTAATACCGCACTATAAACAAAAAAAGCGCCCCAAAGGACGCTTTTCAGTATTGAGTTGCTATTACTTTAACTCGTGAATTACAATACCGCTACGGAGTTTTGGCTCGAACCAGGTGGTTTTTGGAGGCATAATGTTGCCAGTATCGGCAATGTCAATTAGCTGTTTCATGGAAACAGGGTAAAGGGCAAAAGCAACCTTCATATCGCCACTGTCAACACGTTTCTTAAGTTCGCCTAACCCACGGATACCACCCACGAAATCAATTCTCTTTGAAGTTCTCAAATCCTTAATATCAAGAATTGGCTCAAGAACTAGGTTCGATAGAATTGTAACGTCGAGTACACCAATTGGGTCGTTATCGTTGTAGGTTCCAGGTTTTGCGGTTAACGAGTACCATTTTCCCTCAAGGTACATACTAAAGTTATGTAGCTTGCTAGGTGTGTAAATGCCTGTACCCATTTCCTTAACCTCAAAACCAGCCTGTAACTTCTCAATTAGCTGCTGAGCGGTTAATCCGTTCAAATCTTTTACTGTACGGTTATAGTCAATAATCTTTAGTTGATTATCAGGGAAAATAACCGCCAAGAAGTAGTTGTACTCCTCGTTACCAGTGTGGTTTGGATTTGCTGCTTTTTTCTCAAGGCCAACGCGTGCAGCAGCAGCGGTACGGTGGTGACCATCGGCTACGTAAAGCGCAGGAACTGCAGCAAAAATCTCGGTGATACGCTTGTTAACAGCAGCATCGTCGATAACCCAGAAATGGTGACCAAAACCATCCTCTGCCACGAAATCGTAAACAGGCTTGTTGTTCTTTACAACATTCTCAACAATTTGGTCCATCTCCTTAACTGCAGGGTATGCAAAAAATACAGGCTCAATGTTTGCGTTCTGGTTACGAACGTGAATCATACGGTCCTCCTCCTTATCGGGGCGGGTAAGCTCGTGCTTCTT
>CAZTVY010000206.1:0-5297 GCA_964617235.1 uncultured Rikenellaceae bacterium
TATTTATACTTGTTTGTAAAAGAATTAAAGTTGATTTAATAGTTCAAAAAACAACTAGTGTTGATAAAAAATATGATTTAATAATTGTAGATCAACCATTTATTGATAACAAATTTAATAAAATCAAAAGATTAACTACTAGATTATTGCTCATAGCATCCATTTCTGCTATGGCCATTTTGGTTTCCTGCGAAAAGGAAGAAATAATTATTCCGGAAAAGGTTACTGAAACCCCAACTGAGGACAATGGACAAAAAGCCACTGCTACCCGCGATAACAACATGGCATTGGGCAACCCTTCAGGCGCAACCACAAGCACATCTAACGCCAACAATTACCTAATGACGAAAACCCAGTACACAATGTCGTACAACAATAGCAAGAAAACTTGCAACTGGGTATCGTGGCATCTTAGCACTGCTTGGATAGGTTCCGCCGCTCGTCAGGATGATTTTAGAGCTGACGCAACCCTACCATCGAGCTGGACTGCAGTTGGTGGAACCGACTATAGCGGTTCTGGTTTCGACCGTGGGCATATGTGCCCAAGTGCCGACCGCACAGGTTCAACCACCGATAACTCTGCAACTTTCCTTATGACCAACATGATTCCTCAGGCCCCAAAAAACAACCAAGTTACCTGGGCTAACCTTGAGAACTACTGCAGAACATTAATTAATGCTGGAAACGAACTCTATATTATTTCCGGACCTTACGGACAAGGTGGAACAGGTTCGAATGGAACATACAATACTATTTCAAGTAAAAGTATTGTTGTTCCTTCGTATGTATGGAAAATTATTGTAGTACTTCCTGTTGGTTCAAGCGATGTAACTAGAATAACCTCATCGACCCGTGTTATTGCTGTTTGGATGCCAAATACCCAAACTGTAAGCAACCAAGCGTGGGGTTACTACCGTACAACCGTTGATTTTATTGAAAGCAAAACAGGATACAACTTCCTTTCCAATGTATCATCAACAATTCAGACTACAATAGAGGCCAAAACCGATACAGGCCCTACCAGTTAACATTACATTCCAACCTAAACCCAAAGCCCCCAAAAATTCCGGGGGCTTTTTATTTATTTTTTGCGACAACCTATTGTTTTAATTTCTGGTTGGCTAACTCCTTGTAAGGTGAATCACTTTTTACAATCGCCTCTAGCAAACTCCTTGCTTCATTCTTTCGTCCCAGTTCAATCAACGATAATGCATAGTACCACTGAGAATCGTAAAAGAATTCGCTTTCCTCTTTGCTATTCACTTTCTGAAAATCATCAATTGCTTCAGCAAATGAATTCAACCTATAAAAACTCATTGCCCTGTGGTATATAACAGTGTCATTGTTTGCATTTTGACTATAAATAGCATTAAATTCATCAAGAGCCTTCTTATAGTTCTTTTGGTTAAAACTCCTTAACGCGCTCTCAATAGTAACTTTGGATTGCGCAAAGCCTACTGTTGAAATCATCGCTTTTTTCGATAATCTTGCGCTTTCACCAGCAATGGCTAGTTCTTCCCTTTTAGCCTCAGCACTTGCGGCCCTTAAAGCATCGGCTTGTTGACCCGCCAAAGCGGCATTACTAGATGCAATTGCTGCGCTATCTGCTTTAACAACTTTTTCGGCAAGAACAACCTCTTCCATTTCGTCCATATCAGATACTTCTGCTTCAGAATCGGCAGCAAGAACCTCCTCCGCAATCTGCACTTTATTGGCAATAATTGTTGGTGCTGCAGGCCTTTCAACTAGTTTACTCTCCTTTTTTTGTGATTCCGACCGTTCAGTGGCATCCTTAGGTATGGCAATCACCTCAAGAGGTGCTGTACTATCAGTCACTTCAGCCGTTGTGCTTGGCATCTGACTTTCCGACATCATTGTTGGGGGAGTTGTTTTCAGAACAAAGAGGTAAAGCAGAGTCGACACGCCAATGGTAAGCACCGCAACAGCGGCTACTCTGTAAACCACCTTTGGATTAAGCCAAGAAATTCGTGGCGAAGTCCGCTGGTCGACCATAGAATTCAATTCTGCCTCAATTTCAACAATTCTCTCTGGTTCCGAAAGATTCGTCAAACCTTCAAGTTCATCGCTACACATCTCACAATCCAGCAAATGCCTCTCCACAAGGTTCCTCTCCTTACCCGAAAGTCGACCTTGAAGATAATCAAGAAGGATATCTTGACGGATACACCCTGAGTTAATATCGAATATGTTACTGTTTTCTTTCATTTCCAACCATACTGTTAGTCAAGTTTCGCTTGCCATTCTGAATATAACTTTTCACCTGATTCAACGAATAGCCTGTTTCATCTGCAATCTCCTGATAACTTTTATCCTTCAGGTAAAAAAGTTCCACACACACCCGCTGCTCCTTTGAAAGGTTGCCCAACTCCCGTTCCAACTCAGCAACTCGTTCTTCCTGAACAGTCACACTATCTTGATACAAAAACAGCTGATTTTCCATAACTTCCTCCTCGGAATTTGAAAAATCTTTCAACCTTTGATTATGATACTTTGAATCCCTTATTAGATGTAGACAATAATTCCTTGTAACTGAATGCAACCACGATTTAAAATTCAAAACCTCGTGCTTACGTAAATCCACAAATAGTTTCTCAAAAATCTGCATCACAGCGTCCTTGCTGCTCTCCTCATCCTTAAGGTACTTCATACAGATTGAAAACACAAAACGGGTGTACCTTTTATATAGTTCACCTACAATCTGCTTATCGCCGTCATTCTTGTAGAGGGAGATGAGGGCAGTGTCGCTTAGTGTTGGTATGTTGACCGAATGGTTCAATGATTTTCGCGTTCTGGATTATTGGAGTGATGGAGTGATGGATAGACAAGACATACTTCATTACTTATCTGGCATTCTATCAAGCCAATCATTCTCCTGTTCTTTTCTTTCTAACGATTTCAGAAGTTGAATTAGTTCATTCTCCACCTTAAAAATGTAAAATATCAATTCCGTCAAACTCCTCCTCTGTAATCTGCTCTGCCATAAACATTGAATAGAAGCAAGAATGTAACTCACCCGAAGAGCCTAATGCAATATAGAGATGCTTCAAGTATTCTTTTATACTTCGCCGGCAATAACCCTCCGCTATGTTCCTACTTATACTCTGAGCAGCATCAATCGCATTTGATGAGATTCTTTTCAGTTCAAATGGCTTGTTCTTCAACAACTGACATGTTTTACAGTACAATGAAATTGAATCGTTCCAAACATTCAATTTCTTATAGCCTCTATTAATATTCTTTCTCTCAACCATAAACTAAGGTATTAAAGCACTCCATCGCTCCATCACTCTAACACTCCAAGTTAATTAATATTCAATTGATTAAAAAATATTACAACTTTTTTCACTCCATTTTATGGAAAATCACTCCCCGTTGTATCCACTAGATAAACAATCACAAGTTTAACCTAATTAAAAATAACATGAAAACTTTAATTTCAACAATCGGAGTGCTACTAATGAGTTCGTTTATAACAATTAGCGCACAAACTGGAATGATATCGGGGTTAATAACCGATAATTCCACATCAAAAGCAATACCTGGTGCAAAAATCCAAGTATTCCAGAATGGAAAAGTTGTTGCAGAAAAAGCAAGCAGCGCCAACGGCGCTTATGCCCTATCGGTTGCTGTTGGAAAGTATGATATCAAAGCATTAGTCAGCGGGTACGAGGTTAGTGTAAAAAAGAATATCGATGTAAAAGCAAATTCAACCACACGGGTAAACTTTGCTCTAAATCCTATTCAACTTGTCGAGATTGTAAAAGAAGAAGAGCGTAGTGCAAAGCTATCAAAGATGATGGTTGTTGCAGAATGCGCTGCCCCAGTCTCATTTGCTGGAGGAGTTGCTTACGATTACGATGCGACAGAAAATTTCAACACCGAATCGTACGATGTTATCAACGAGAATATTTTTAAGGATGTGATAAACAACCCACTCTCAACCTTTTCGGTTGATGTTGATAGAGCTGCGTACTCTAACGTTCGCAGATTCCTTACCCAAAACCAAAAACCTGTTAAGGATGCTGTAAGGATTGAAGAACTCATAAACTACTTCGATTACGATTATCCTCAACCCAAAAATGGTCACCCATTTTCTATTACCATTGAGGCCGACAAATGCCCTTGGAACACAAAGCATCAACTGTTTTTAGTAGGTTTAAAGGGTGAAAATATCAACGAAAACGAGATTCCTGCAAACAACCTTACCTTTTTAATCGATGTTTCTGGCTCAATGAGTTCAGCCAACAAACTTCCATTACTAAAGCAAGCATTCAAGTACTTGGTCGAGAACTTACGACCACAGGATAGAGTTGCAATTGTGGTTTATGCAGGTGCTGCAGGAGTTGTTTTGGAGTCGACTCCAGGAAATCAAAAGGAAAAAATTATTGCCGCATTGGATATGTTACAGGCTGGTGGTTCAACTGCTGGTGGCGAAGGAATAAACCTTGCCTACAAAATTGCAAAGCAAAATTTCATTAAGAATGGAAACAATAGGGTGATACTTGCAACCGACGGTGATTTCAATGTAGGTGCCAGCAGCGATGCCGAAATGGTTCGACTTATTGAGCAGAAGCGCAGCGATGGTATTTTCCTATCAATCCTTGGCTTTGGAATGGGCAACTATAAAGATTCCAAAATGGAACAAATATCGAACGCAGGAAATGGCAATTACGCCTATATCGACAATATCTTAGAGGCAAAGAAAGTATTTGGAACAGAACTTTGGGGAACTCTTTACACCATTGCTAAGGATGTAAAAATCCAGATTGAATTCAACCCCGCAAAGGTTAAAGCCTACAGATTGATTGGCTACGAAAACAGAATTCTGAACAAGGAGGATTTCAACAACGATAAAAAGGATGCAGGCGATATTGGCTGTGGCCATACTGTAACTGCGCTTTACGAAGTAATCCCCGCCGATTCCGACGAGGAGGTATCCAACGTTGACCCTCTCGAGTATCAACAACAAACCAAGGTAAAAAGCAATAATCTAATGACAGTAAAGGTTCGTTACAAAAAACCTAACGAGGATACCAGTAACTTAATTGTGGAAAAGGTTGAAGCAGGCAAAACCGAAAGCACCAATAACCTAATGTTTGCATCGGCAGTGGCTGAGTTCGGAATGCTACTTCGCGAATCGGAATTCAAAGGCAATGCAACTTTTACCAATGTTTTAAAGAGAGCAAAAAACTCTGCAGGTTTAGATGAATATGGCTACAAGGCCGATTTTATAAAGATGGTTGAAATGGGCGAAATGCTTTATAAGTAAACAACTG
>CAZTVY010000207.1:0-5226 GCA_964617235.1 uncultured Rikenellaceae bacterium
ATTTGCAATCGGGAAGGTCGGCGGTTCAATCCCGCCTCTCGCTACGAAGGGGAACGGACGTTCCCCTTTTTTTGTATATTTACTTCATGCCGTATTTCACCTACATAATTTATAGCGAAACGAAGGATCGATACTACATTGGTAGTAGCGAGGATGTTTATGCCAGGTTGGAAAGGCACAATGATGGTGCAACACCATCTACGAAACCCTATAGACCATGGAGGATTGTATGGACAGAGCAACACGAATCCAGAACAGACGCGCAGAAGAGGGAGTTGTATATTAAACGCATGAAAAGTCGTAGTTACATCGAAGCATTAATAAGTAAAAAAAGTTCAGCTGGTTAGCGCGTCCCGATTTGCAATCGGGAAGGTCGGCGGTTCAATCCCGCCTCTCGCTACGAAGGGGAACAAGCGTTCCCCTTTTTTTGTATAATTTACTTCATGCCGTATTTCACCTACATGTAACCCCTATGTTAAAAAGTGACTAAATCCTTAATAGAAAAGTGAATTTTTCACATTTTGCTATGTGCCAAATTTTGCATAAGAATATGCTTTTATACAATTCTACTTTTTTATGTACAGATAGGTGAAAATCCAAAGCCAAAATAATTAACTCTGAAAAAAACTAATCAACATTGACCATTCCATTAATAAAAGTATCTACAAAATTCTTGATTTTTTGGATTATCCGTTCTGCAATAGCTTTCCTGTCCTTAACTCCTGGCTTTTTGCCTTCGAGCATGTTTAGTACTTCATCGCGTAAGGGGGTGCGTTCCGAGAAGAGGTAATCACCAATAACGGTTTCTAGAAGTTCTGGTTTTAATCCTTCGTCTTTGCATAGTTTGTCGAATGCCTTTTTCTGCTCTTTAGTCCAGAAAACCTCAAACTCCTCGGGGATATTTTCTACATCTTGGATATGTGGTAGGTTTTCCTCTATAAACTGCTCAATTAACTCTCGTTTACTGCGTAGCTTAACCTCACCACCCAACAAATCAATTATCAACTTTTTGTGCTTTTCTTGGTCTTCCTTTTTAGTTTCCTTAAGTTTTGCAAGAAGTTTTAGTATGTAGGCAACATTAATCTCATCCCTGTGAATTAACTCCAGCTCGAAGTCAACATCATTAAGGATTGATACCTTCTCCTTCTGGTTGTTGGTTTTTACCTTGTCGTATAGGTCTAAGTATTTGCTCTTGTAATCCTCAAAACTTTGCTCGGACATTGCCAAGTCGTTCCATGTAAAGTCGGCAAAGGTGGTAAGAACATTCTTTAGCCTCATCAACTCGCGGAAAGCCTTGATGAACTCCAGTTCCTTTTCCTCGTCCTCTAAATCATCTACACTGCCAACCGTTGGAGCTATTTTTAGCAACTCTGCAAAGGCTTTGCTAAACTTCCTGATATAAACCTCGTAGGGTTCCATGATAATGGTTTCCCTTGCATCCTTATTGGCAAATAGGGCAATGGCATCGTCGGTGGCTTTTTTTAGGTTGCGGAAGCAAACAATATTTCCCTGCGATTTTTGCTCGTTGAGAATCCTGTTGGTGCGCGAGTAGGCTTGGATTAGCCCATGGTACTTAAGGTTCTTATCAACGTAAAGGGTGTTCAACGTTTTGCTGTCGAATCCAGTAAGGAACATGTTAACTACTAGCAATATGTCAATCTTCTTCTCCTTAACCTTTTTGGCTATATCGTTGTAGTAGTTGTAGAAGCTTTGGCTATCCTTGGTTGTGAATTTGGAGTTGAATACCCCGTTGTAGTCGCCAATAAAGGCTTCCAATTTATCCCTCGTGTGGCTGTTTATTCCATAGCCTAAAGTTGGCTCAGCAGCCATTGCCAAATCCTCTTCGTAGATAAACCCATTGGCATCCTTATCGTCCTCGTTGGCTGTGTAGCTGAAAATGGTTGCAATGGTAAGGTTGTGCTTGCCTTCGTTTTTTAAATCTCGGAATATCTCGTAGTACTTAATAAGAGTTTCAACGCTTCCAACGCAGAACATGGCAGTAAACTCCCTGTTGTGCGTTTTGCGATTATGGTTTGCAACAATGTAGTTTGCAATCTTTTCGAGCCTAATAGGCGATTCTATCAACTCCTTGGTGTCGATAGCCTCCACCTCAATATCAATGTTATTCTGGCTGTTCTCCTTCTCCTTGTACCTGCCAATATACTCAATGGCAAATTTTAGTACGTTCTCGTCCCTAATGGCATCGGTTATTACGTACTTGTGCAGGCAATCCTCAAAGAGTTCCTTGGTGGTTCGCTTGCCCAACTCATTCTTTACGGCATTATCTGCAAAGATTGGAGTTCCTGTAAAACCGAATAGCTGCGCTTTAGTAAAGAATTTGGTGATACGTTTATGGGTTTCACCAAACTGGCTACGATGGCACTCATCGAAGATGAAAATAATGCGCTCATCCTTCTGCATTTGCATTCGAGGTGCGTAATGTCCATTGCTTATGGCATTATTCAACTTCTGAATGGTTGTAACAATCAACTTGGTATTGTCGGAGAACTGCTTCACAAGCATTCGGGTATCCTCGGTGGCATCTACGCTACCCTTTGAGTATGCATCGAACTCCTTTTGGGTTTGGTAGTCCAAATCCTTACGGTCGACCACAAAAACAACCTTATGCACCTTGGGGAACTGGGTGAGTATTTGGCTGGCCTTGAACGATGTTAACGTTTTGCCCGAGCCTGTTGTGTGCCATATGTAGCCATTCTTATGGCTAGTCATAACCCTTTCTACAATTGCCTCTACGGCGTAAAATTGGTAGGGGCGAAGCACCATTAGCATCTTATCGGACTCGTGTAGCACAACGTACTTAACTACCATTTTACTGAGATGGCATGGCTCAAGGAAATCGTTGGTAAAAGCCTCAAGTTGCGTAATGGGCTTGTTGTGTATATCGGTCCAGTAAAATGTTTGCTTGAACAACTGGTTGCGGTTGTTGGCGTAGTATTTTGTATTTACGCCATTGCTGATGATGAATATTTGAACATACTGGAATAGCCCACTCGATGCCCAGAACGAGTGCCGCTGGTAGCGGTTAATCTGGTTAAAAGCCTCCTTTAGTTCCAATCCTCTGCGCTTTAGCTCAATCTGAACCAGAGGTAAGCCATTTACCAAAAGCGTTACATCATATCTATTCTTGTAGGTTCCCTCAATAGTAACCTGCTGAGTAACCTGAAACTGATTCTGACACCAATGCTCCTGCTGAATAAACTCGATGTAGGAACTATCGCCATTATCGCGGGTTAATTGCATTCTATCCCTGAGAATCTTTGCCCGTTCAAAAACATTGCCCTTGTTTAGGTGATTAAGAATGCGCTCAAACTCCTTTTGGGTAAAGGTGGTTCGGTTGTGCTTCTCCAGCTGGGTTTTAAGGTTTGCAAGTAAATCGTGCTCATCCTTAATGCGGATGTAGCCGTAGCCAAGCGAGGTAAGTTGTTTTACAAGGTTATCCTCAAGTATTTGTTCGGGTTGTGTTGTCAAGGTTAATATTTAAAAATCAAGTGTGCTCTAAGTTAAATATTATGTTTTCCTTAAGCAAATGGTTAACGTTTATGGTTGGTAAGAATAATCTGTTGTAGGGTGTGTTCTCGGTTTTTGCGTGTAGCACACCACGAGCCGTTCCAATTGTTATTACAGCCAAATGGCAAAGAATTTCTTTTGGGAACTCAATTGTTTTAAGTTCTTTGTTGATGAAACTATCCCACGATGTTGGCTCAATCTCAAAGTTGCATTTAACACCGATTACTATAAATGGTTGGTTTTGCACTTCGAACTGAAATTTTACGATACAGCCAATTAGCCTGTGCTCCTCGTTTATACCAAAATCGAGGTTTGTTTGGATATTAACTGTTTCGTTTCCCTTGAATATTCCATCGATTGTGGCAAACTGCTCCGTTTGGATGCCCCGTAACACAAAGGAAACCTTATATTCCTTGCTGTTTTCTTTTGATGCCATTGTTTTGTTTTTAACCAAGGTTACATTTTGGAGTAACGCAAGGGAAGGTTGGGTTTAATGGAATAACTTTGGCTTCAGTTGTGGTTCGCTTCATGTCAACATCACTAAAATCCTTTAACTCCCCAGCCTGTATGGTAATGGCATTTGTTTTAGGAGTTTCGCTGATATACATTAGCTCAAAGCCAAGAGCATTCTCTATCTTCTCAATGGTTTCGAAGGTGAAATTCTCGCCGCCTTTTACCCATTTATTAACTTGCTGTGGAGCAACGTTTAGTTTTTCGGCAAGGTCTTTCTGCGACATGTTGAGTTCGTCTAAGCGGTACAGTATTCGTACTGCAACAGCCTTTGAGCGTTGAAGCGATTTGCGCTTTTGAAGTCGGCTCTCTATTTCGTTTAACAGCGAGGTGTCGTGCTCATTTACTAAGTTCAGAAATTTCTCCTTGTTGCTCATTGTTGTTCGGTTATAAATTCATAGAACGAATCTGAATCGTGTACGCCGTTCTCGGTTAGGAACTGCTTACATTGGTTTATCTTGTATAGCTCTTTTTGAGTGTGCTCACGGTCTTGCATCCGTTGTGTTAGCTTAATTGCTCCGCCAGTTATAACAAAGCAATTTTCATCAATTTTAAGCGCGTATATTCTTAGGTAGTTAACCCTTCCTTTTTGCCTCGAAAGCAATTGGAAGTAATACTCCTCGTTGTTGAGGGGTTTGAAGAACTGCTCCAGACTCTGGGAGCTGCTATTTGATAGTTTGGATAGTGTGTTTTCGATTTCATATGCATCGTCCGATATTTGGTCGGCTAACTCAAGTATATTTTTGTTTTTATCGATATCGCTTTTATTCTCCTTTAGAAAGTTGTAGACATATGTAACATCGTTCCAATTATCTAGCAACCTGTGTAACTCGTTAAGTTCCTCGCTAGGGAAGCGGAACGAGTATAACTTGGGTGCAAAGATAGAAACAATTTTCATACAAAATCAACTTATAAGTTTATTTTTTACATTATTTGTGTTTTTTTAACAGAACATTTGCTGCAAAAGCCCTTTCTTCCAACGCTTGGTTTGCTCAAGTTGCTTATCTACCCCTTCAATTTTTTTATCTATTGCCGATAGAAAGTTTGCAATTACCTCTTGTTCTTGTAAAGAAGGAAGGTCTACTTTAATATTGTTAAATAGTTCAATATTTAAGTTTCTTCTTACTACACTAGCTCCTTGTTCTGATGCTTGAGCATATTCAAACATCATTCTAGGTGTTTTAATTA
>CAZTVY010000208.1:0-5222 GCA_964617235.1 uncultured Rikenellaceae bacterium
GAGGAACAAAACTGGAGTTGGGTTCATACTCCGACTCAAAGAACGAGAAGCAGGATTTAACCAAGGAGCAGTTTCAGATTAACGATAATCGCTCACTTTCCGAGATTATTGACGAACTTGTGGATAACGATTATATTCCATCGTTCTGCACCGCTTGTTACCGATTAAATAGAACTGGTGAGCACTTTATGGAATTCTCCGTTCCCGGCTTTATAAAACGTTTCTGTACACCTAATGCTTTGCTAACATTAACTGAGTATTTGGTTGATTATGCTACACCCGAGGTGCAGGTAAAAGGGTTTAAGTTGATTGACAAAACACTTGTAGATATCAGCGGACATCAAAACACCGATGAAGTAAAACGTAGGATAGACCGAATAAAAGAAGGAGAGAGGGACTTGTACTTTTAGGAACAAAAAAACAAGGATTAGCTATTTTGCTAATCCTTGTTTTTTATTGTATTACCATCCTGGTAAGAAATTGATTCCCCATCGAGCCGATTCTAGTCCTCCTAGTTGGAATGGAATTGCATAGTAGGGTTCTAAAACTAACATTCCAAATAAATTTATCCTTAAACTTATTCCACTGCTAACGAATGGTGTTCGTTGATTAATGTTTTCAGGTTTCCACTTTAGTGTAGGAGGATTTTCTTTGGTCCAAGCAATACCAGCATCGGCAAATAGTGCTAGTTCGGTATAGAATGTACCTGATTTAAAAACAGTAAGTCTTTCGGGGCCAGTAAATGGTAGTCGAATCTCAAAATTCATAATAACCATATGGTCGCCTGTTAATTGTTCTACACTTAGGTTACTATTTTGAGTGTAGTTATAAAAGGTGATGTTGTCATATCCTCTTATATACCAAGGATAACCAATGTAAAGAGGGTATAGGATAGAGTCTCTAACAGAAGAGCCATATCGACCATAGTATATTCCTCGCATGGCGAAGCTAAATGGTTTAACAAAGATATATTTACGCAAATCTACTAAACCTCCCCAGTAACTATATTCACCTAATGTTTTATCTACTTGAAATCTTACCCTATTTCCCCGCATTGGTGATGCAATTCCAAAGTCTGAGTTGTCATAAACATAGGCTGCATTTGTTCGTTGGAGCCAGAAGCCTGGAGGAGTATCCCCCCGTTTTTTCCCTTGGTAATATGAGTATATATCAAGCCTATAGTAATAGCGTGACATAGTAGCCCCAAACTCTAATCTTTGAGTTTGTGATAATGGAAAATAACTTAGTCCTCCAAGCGAAGTTTCAAATAATCTATATAACCAAAGTTGATATTCTCCAATGTACTCTGTTTCGCTAATCTGAATGGTATCAAATACATATTGTGGAAATGAATACGGAATATGTGATGCTGTTATACCCCAAGTAATATATTTTTTCTGCTGCATGTATGTAAATTGCCCCCCAAAATCCCAAATCTCGCCATTCAAGGATAGGCCTGTATATATCATATTTTTCCCAACAATATCACTAAAAAGCATTTCAACGCCACCAGACATGCCTGTTCCGTAAGGACTGGTGCTGATGCCCATTCCAATATTAGAGATATAATCAAGTTTAAATTTTGGTTTGTATTTAATGGTCTTAAAAGAATCAATAAGATTTAAAAGTTGAGTTTTGTCAGCTAAATTCTTGTCAACAAGGCCTTCTGTTGCTCGGTTTACGGGTGGTAGGATGGAGGCGTTAAAATTAACAAAATAGGGGTCAACTTTTACTGGTTTAAAGTCCACAGAGTCCGCAGTGTAAATTGAGTACTTTGTCCCGTAATAGTGTGAATAGCAAACCTCATCAGTTTCACGGGCAACGCTCATAGCAGGAGCCAAGGGAGTCATTCCTGAAATGCCTGTAAGTATATTTGTAAGTCGATATGTATCATTGGTGTTGGAGTCAAACTTAAACAGATTTCTATAGCCATCAGCATTAGTCAGGAAGTAAATATTTTTTCCATCGCCAGAGTACATAGGGTTTAAATTGTCGGCACCTGGAAATATATCGTAAACTGTAATAATTTTGTTTGCAACATCAAGTGTTGCAATATTATACCCAACATTTACATTTGATAAAGTGTCACTATCGGATGGACGATCGGTTGAGTATGTTATTCTCGTTCCATCGGGCGACCATGATGGATGTATATTACTCCAAGCATCATTAGTGAGTTGAGTTACAAGGTTAGTTTCTAGGTCAACCATATATAGGTCGTTAATGCCATCAACAAGTCCTGATACCACAATGCTCTTACCATTGGGCGACCAAGCTGGATAGTTGAATGATGGAACACCAACTATGGAGACCTCCTTGACCAGTTTATCATCAAATACATCAACAATAAGTAATTTATTTCTTCCCTTGCTAAATGCTACAAAGGCAAACTGTTTGCTATCGGGCGACCAAGTTCCTGCCGATTCAATAAAGTTCAACGCATCAACTTCGGATTCGTGAACTACACTGGATAATCGCCGAATAATTGTCCCGCTTGTGGCGTGAGCTAAAAACAAATCAATAGAGAACAAGTCTTTCTCAGAGTAAAAAGCTACGTAACGTCCATCGGGACTAACGGCTGGAGAAATATTTATTTCCCCAGCATTTCTCTCAAAAAGTATTTTTGAGCCTGAAGGATCTTCATCTTTACTGGGCATTGAACTGTTGAAGTAGTCGTAATAAGTTGATTTCCAAAGGTCGGAGAAGGAGCGTTCGTTTAATCCAATATACTTTGTTAGAGCGTAGTTATAACCTCTTTTAGCCGTTTCCTTGAATATTGGGTTTATTAAACTATCCCCAAATGTTCTGCCAATAAACGACCAAAACGCATGCCCCCAACGATAAGGAAAGTACTTGTTTGGGTAGTATGTCATTTCCTCAAGTGTTGGAAATTCGTCGTTTAATACGGCATCTCTCATCCACATTGCTGTTTGGTAATCGTTGGTCCCTATAGAAAGATATTCTGCCATTCCTTCAACCATCCATAAAGGAAGGTTTCTAATTGAGTTAAGAGATGTAGAGTCACCCTCAATTAATGAATTGTATTGAAAAGCATGAACTAATTCATGTCCCAGAACATGATCGGTTTGGCTCCATGTTTCGGTTAGGGGCATCACAACTCTATTCTTTAATGCTTCGGTTACCCCTCCTGTTCCAATGCCAATGGAGCCTGATATGGCAGTTGTTTGTTGAAAATCGGCGTGATTATTGTATATCAATAGAGGGTTACGTTCCTTAATAGAGTCTCTAAAAACTTGATAATGCCTATCATACCATTTCTCTGCAGATAAGGCAAGTTTATTTCTTAGACTATCATTTTTTAAGTAATGATAGATTTCATAGTTTGGTGTTTGATAAACATCAAACTTGAAATTTTTGTAAATAGGCTTATTTCTTCCAAAATACTGTGCTTTTAAAGGGGTTGCAATGAAAGTTATGATTAGCAATGCCAATCCAAAAAGAATTTGTTTTTTCATAAAAATCAATATTTAATCACTCTCATTTGTTGAGAATTGGATTAAAAATTATGGTCAATTTTATTAGATAACAATTTCCGAAATGTAATTGTTTATTATCAAAAATCACACCATTTACGCATATTTTAGACAAAATATTGCTGAATTCTATTTGAATTTGTATCACGCTTTTTATCTAAATATTGACTTTCTCGCTAGTTTCCCTTAAATTTAATGAAACCTTAAATTCATACAACCATGGCAGAACACGTAACTGTTTTAGGTATTAGAATTGAAGATAGAGTTAAAGAGGCGGGTGAAGTGCAAAAAGTGCTTACCAAGTTCGGTTGCTCTATTAAAACAAGATTGGGATTGCACGAAGTTTCCAATGATTTCTGCAGTTCATCAGGATTAATTCTTCTTGAACTAACTGGTCCAAAGGATGAGCAAGAAAAATTGCATGAAACTCTTGTGAAAATTCCAGGAACTTTAATCAGGAAGATGGAACTTTAAATCAATTTATTGATATTGCTGAACAGCAGAGTTATTCATTCTTAGAGAGTACCTCTGCTTTTTTCATTTCAGGGGCAGCAATTAGCTCTGATGTTTCAGTTGACAACAGGTCTATTGGTTTAATTATGTACAATGCTCCCGACAAGGAAACAATTGCTGATATAAAGTAGAATATTAAACTCAGCGCAACACAAACTTCGGGTTTTGACCCTATGAGGTTTGCCCCAATTACAAAGGCCATTTCACGGGCTCCAACTCCTCCAACGGTGAACGGAATTATTGAAACCAACGATGATATGAGGAAAAGCATAAGATAACCCTGAATATTACTTGTAATTCCTATTGAAAAAAGGATAAACATTGCACTGATTACCTGCAACGACTGTATTGCTAAGGATTTATATAGTACTTCTTTCCATACGGCAAGAAACTCCTTGAAGAATATCCTGTTAAATACAAAGTATGCAATTGGAGCAAGTATTACTAGAACCAAGGTTAAATATTTGTACTTTATTTGCAATGGAACCAGAATGAAGAGTAATACCGCTAATATTCCAACTGCTACTAATCCCGAAAGCCTATCGTTGAATAACGCCCAGAATATTTTCCGATGCTTTACATTGCAGCGCTTACTAAGGATTATAACCTTATACCCATCGCCGCCAATTCCTCCTGGCAGAAAAAGATTGTAAAACATTCCAAGTAGATAAAGCCTAAAGTTGTTCCTACGGCTAATGTTCAATTTTATTACCTCGAAGAAGTGGAATAAACGGTATGATGCAACAACCTGTGATGCGAAGAATATTGCAAGGGCGGGCAAAAGCAACCATAGGTTGGCTTCTTTGTAAAGTTCAAAAACCTGCTTTGTTTCAATCTTACTAAAAACCCAGTAAAGCAGAGCCAGTGTAACGGTTACTTTTATAATTGTTTTTAGAAAGGCTTTTTGCCAAGCAGTAAGACGAATACTTCTTTTTATTTTTGTTAAAATACCCCGCATCAAATAAAATTTTCAAGGCGCAAAAGTATAATAATTATCCAATTAGATTGTTTTGGGAATAAAAAAAACTCCCATTTCTGGGAGTTTTTAGGTGAATTATGGTTTGCTTAGAAGCTCTTGATATCACTACCACCAAATAGAACCAATCCCTTAAGTACCAGTTCTGATGATGATTGAGAATCGGGCTGAGCGCTAATTTTACGCTTATCCGAAATGCCACCAAAAATGGATACCACCTCAATTTTTAGTTTCCAATC
>CAZTVY010000209.1:0-5222 GCA_964617235.1 uncultured Rikenellaceae bacterium
TTATGAAAATGACAATGAAAATTACCGGTAATGTGTCGCTTGCATTGCTGGCATTGGCTACCCTGATGAAAATTCTTCATTTACCGGGTGCAAGTATTTTACTTCTGTTGGGATTTGTGATTTTGGGATTAGTTTTTTTCCCTTCGGCACTCTATACAAACTATAGAGATTTAGAGGGGCGAAAATCACTAGCACTTCATCTTTCCATATTTATTGGTGGATTGCTGTTTATGTTTGGGGTTTTATTTAAGGTACTTCATTGGCCTGGCGCGGGTATGTTGCTAATTATAGGCTGGGTTTTTATTCTGTTTATTTTTCTGCCATTGCTACTTGTTAAGAAGTATCGCCAATCGGAAACTGCCAAGGATAAATGGATTGTTACTTTGGGTGTTGTTGGTTTGATAATTTTTGAGCTCTCAACAATGTTCAAACTTTTTCATTGGCCGGGTGCTGCAGTATTAATGATTCTTGGTTCAATTATACTAGTATCGGTGTTTCTACCTTTATTCACTTACTCAAAATTTAAGCAGTTAAAGCAAATTACTGGCGAGTATATTTTTTTGATAATAGGAACGATGTTTTTTATTCTGTTCAGCGTTTTACTAGCGCTTAATGCTTCGAAAGATACCCTAGGAACGCTGGTGAGCGATGCCAAAAGTTCTGCTGCCATTGTTAATTACCTAGAAGCGAAGAATCAAAAGTTTTACGGCGATTTTGCCAATGCTTCCGATAGTGTTAAGGTTAAATATAGTAAACAGGTTGATTTAATTAAGAAGGAAACCCAGAGCTTAGTTTACTTAATAGACAGTATAAAGGTTGAAATAATTGCACTTGCCGAAGGTGTTGATAAATCTGCATCAAAACAACTCCTCGGCGACGTAACCCTGATAGGGAATAAGTCGAGCATCGATGCTGTTAGTAAGATAATGACTGACGAAAAGGGTGCAGGAGTTTTGCTTAAAAATCAAATCAACCAGTACAAGATAGCTTTGGTTAATGCTTTTCCCGATAATACTAATTTAGCCAATAGCATTTCCATTCTTTTAAATACTAATGCAATTGACGATGGCTCAGGGATATTAAATTGGGAGCAAATCAACTTCGATAATCAGATTACAATTGGCGCATTAGCCGTTCTTTCCGATTTGGAGAAAAGTGTAAGGCTTGTTGAATCGCAAGCCATTGGTATAGTAGGTTTCAATAAGTAAGTTCAATAACCTAAAATCTAGCAAAATGAAAAAGTTCATCTATATATCAGGAATAGTGAGTGCAAATCTTATGTTGTTTGGTTCGCTATTTAAAGTATTGCATATGCCTGGAGCATCAATTCTGCTTTTACTATCAGTTTTTATGTTCTGTTTTATTTTTCTTCCAATGGCTTTGTATAATAACTATGTAAATCAGGATGAGAAGAAGAGTGCTTGGCTTTACATTGTTACATTCATTGTTTTCTTCGTATGTATTCTAGGAGCGTTATTTAAGATAATGCATTGGCCCGGAGCCTCCGTTTTCTTAGTTCTTGGAATTCTATCCCCATTTGTGCTGTTTTTGCCTGTTTATCTTTACCAAACTAGGAAGCCAAAGAGCAAATCGGTTAAGAATAATTTAGCAGTAATGTTTGGTTTAACTTTTTTGGCTGTGTTTAATGTCTTTCTAGCGGTAAATGTTAGCTCCAATGTGCTTAATATTATATCGATGAGTGGCTACAACCATGAGCAGTTTGTTAAATATTTAGTTGATAATTCCAACGCTCCAACGGCCAATGAAATAAAGCTTAAAGCACAGGATATTTCAGTTTATATTGATGAGTTGAAGCAAGATGTAATTAATGATGCTCTTAAGGGTAAAAAAGATATTGCTGCTAGTTACAGTTTGTTAACAATTCCAGATAAGGCTACAGCGGTATCTTCAATTTTTGTAATTAAGGAAAATGAAACCATAAGTAGGGTAGGAGAGCTTAAGCTAAAACTCGACGAATTATACAAATTGATAGATACTTCAAACTCAACCAGTAAGGAGATTAAGGAGTTGACTAAAAACCTTATTTACTCTAACGATTATCCGGAAGTTTGGGAGATTAAACAGTTTTCCAATAACCAAGTAGTATCGGTTTACAGCACTTTATGCAGAATTCAAAGCAATGTTTTGTTTATAGGTTCGGAGGTGTAAATTAGTTAGGGCTTAATGAAAAAGTCCGTTGTTCGCACGCGTCTTCTTATGATGCGTGCGAACTGTGTTTTGTAGGAGTACAAAACCTACCGCTCCAGCCACTCCTTAAACCCCGATACGCGCTCGCGGCTTACAATTATATCCTCGTCGGTTTTTACGGTTGGAACAATTTTTAGGCGACTGTTTGAGTAGGCCACAATATCGCGAATGGAGTTTATTCCAATAATACAGCTGCGGTTAACGCGGTAAAATTCCGATGGATTTACAACCAGTTCAAGTTGGTCGAGAGTTTGGTCGATGGCGTAATCGCGACCCTCGGTGTTACGGATAAACGTTGATTTTTCCATGCTATGGAAAAATGCTATATCGCTGCAGTTAATCATCTTAAGGTGCTCGCCAACCTTTACCAAAAACCTCGATTTATAGCTATTGCTCAACTGGTTTATTAGTGTTGTAATTTGGCTGGAATCGATAGAAGTTGAACTGCTTCTGGTGCTTTCAAATTTATCGATGGCCGCTTTTAGTTCATTCTCATTTACAGGCTTGAGCAGATAATCGATACTGTTGACCTTGAAAGCCTTAAGTGCATATTCGTTATAGGCAGTGGTGAAAATAACTGGAAAATCAATTTTAACCTGCTCAAAAATCTCGAAGCTAATGCCATCTGCTAGCTGAATATCGAAGAAAGCAAGTTGAGGATGCGGGTTTTGCTTTAGCCAATTAACTGCCGATGATACAGAATCAAAAACGGCGAGGCAATTAAAGCTTGGACGCAGTAACGCAATCATCGTTTTTAATCGCTCGGCGGTCAATCTTTCATCCTCAGCAATAATATAGTTCATAGATATGCTTTTATCGATTTATAATGGCAATTTACTCATTTAAGTAAAACTCGCTCGTATAATTACTCATTTTGGCTCCCATAAAAAGCACCACAAATGGTTTGAAAAAAATATTTCCGAAGAATCCAAAATCAATTGCCCACCAAGTTTTTCGTACATACTTTTTATTTGTCTTTGCAGTTAATGGCAAAAAGTTATTTGTTATATCATTTTCTAGGTTGCTGTAAATATCAATATAGCGTTGATTTTTGGAATCAAAATTAAATTCCTTAATGCTGGTATACTTAATTCTATTGCAAAGTACTGTTTTGAAGTACATTTTTTGGTTTGTCAAATCGCAAACAATCTGCCACTGATTATTTCCAAGGTTGAGCGACGTAAGCATATCGAAGCTATAATCGACAATTGGTTTCGGTTTACTTTCATTAAAGATTCGGATTAGTTCCGTTGCTCTAACTGTACGCTTGGTGTTTTCCTTATCGTTAATATCAATAATTCTCTCGCCACCATATCCTTTGTATAGTTTAAGCGAATCTAAATCGTTGTTGTACGCGGAGTTACAGAGTATATTGTGAGGTAAATTTTCGCCTCTATGTATTACGGGCTTCCCTTTAATAAACTCAATCGTAGCAACATCGCCTGTTTTATCGGCTATAAAAAAATGCCAGCGACTATGCCCATCAATACAAACGGTGGTTAGGTTTTCTATCACCTCATTTACACTTGCATAGTTGTCGAGTAGATATTGCATCCAGAAGCAATGGTAAAAGGTTGGCTTCGTTATATCGCTATAGTACTCTGTTTCCATCAATGTCATTTCACCAACATAAAGTCCTGCTTCGTTTATACCACCATCAATAAATTCTCGGCCAAACGTGTTATAGGTTATAGAGCCATATTTTGACGTCCACTGAACACGCGGTTGATTTTTCTTTTTGCCTTTGCGTAAATCGTACCACGAAATATTCTCTTTTTTGATATTCCTTGGATTTACCACAACCATACCGGGTACAGTAAAATACTCATCCAGATTATGCCCCACAACAACCGTATCGCCTGACGATAATTGAAATGATGAGCAGGAATGTTTGCTTTGTGCATATAATGAATTGCAAAGTATTATTGTCGCAATAAATGTGGTTAACTTTAGGTATCTCATAGTTATGATATTAAAAATTAAATAACCCAAGGAATAATTTTTTTTGTTCTATTGCTGTAGTCCAAATATTCATTCCCAAATTCTGAAAGTAGAATTTCCTCTTCAACCTTTATTCTATAAAGGATAGCCAGAAGCATTGGAATTGTAACAATGATAATAGAGATATAGCTATTCATACTAACCGAAAAACCAAACATTATAAGCCAGAGTCCTAGGTAACTGGGGTGACGAACATACTTGTAAACCCCATTGGTTTTAAGTTTATGGTTGTTTGCTATAGCAACATTAACTGTAAAAGCACTACTAAGTTGAATGATTGATATCCAACGAATAGTTCCTCCTGAAATAATTATTACAACACCAATAACATAGATTGCATAATTAATAAGAGTCCAAGTTCTGTAGTTGGCGAACATAAAGCTAAACGTAAAGCAAAGGGTTATAACTACCCAAAGCAAAACTAATGAGCCTTTATCGTTTTGTCGTTTCGATTCAATTTTTTTTGAGCGCTTTACAAGCATCAGTAGAAATTCTGAAACGAAGAAAAGGATTGATAGTAGTATTAGATACTTCATTTTCTATGATATTGATTTAATAATTGGAACTTTAACGGTGAAATAATTTTCATCCTGAACAATTTCCATAGGATGCTGCGACAAGTAGTCGTATCGTTTACAAATTGTTTCGAGTCCAATTCCGTTGGAATCCTGAATAACCCTGCGTTTTTGTAGGTTGTTCTGGACTACTATAAAATCGTTGTCTCTCCAAAGTTTTACAGTTAGCGGTTTTTCCTCCGATATTATGTTATGCTTAAAGCAATTTTCCAAAAGGGTTTGGATTGAGAGAGGAATAATAAAGCCCGAAAAATCCTTAATTTCGATAGAGATTTTCAAACTGTTGCCATGGCGCATTTCGTGTAAGTTGATGTACGATTTTACAAACCGAATTTCTTCATCCAAGGCAACCAATTCTTTATCCTTTTGGTCGAGCACGTAACGGTAAATGTCCGAGAATTGCTGGATAAACTGCTTTGCTTTTGCTGTATCGGTATC
>CAZTVY010000210.1:0-5194 GCA_964617235.1 uncultured Rikenellaceae bacterium
CCTATCAAAGTTTAATTCAATAGTAGCAGGATTAGTAACGGGATTGTACGAGCCAATCCTTTCAATGAATCTGCCATCTCGTGGCGCCCTGCTATCCGCCACCACGATGTGGTAAAATGGTAGTTTCTTTCTACCATGGCGGCTTAGTCTGATTTTTACAGGCATACTTACGCTTTTTTAGTTAAACCTACATTGTTTTTTTGCCCCGCAAAGGTACACTTTTTTAGTTTATTAACTAACTGAACCAATGTTTTTTTGATTTTATTTGCCGATGCAAGCAATAATGCGCTTTGCAATAAAGTTATGTTAGATGTTTGAAGTCTAGGTCAATATAATATCTTTGTAGTTGAAAATATTTTTGGAATGAGGATAATAGATAGGGTTAGTACTGGGGTTGAAAATTTTATTCAATCGCTAATAGAAGGCTGGAATGAGCATAAAGTTGGCATTCTTACCACTATTATCTTTCATTTGTTAATCCTTATTTCATTTGTAGCCCTAAAAATTGAAACCCGAAAAGTACACTATGGCACAACCATAGAAATGGAGTTTGAGCAGGAAGTTGAGGAAAAAGAGGAGGTTCAGAAACAGGTCGAACTCCTTCCGCAAGATGCTATTCACCCTGACTTCGAGTCGCAAGCAATTAAAAACTTTGCTGTTGACGCTAGCGATAAAGATTTGAATGCAGGCCTAAGCGATGAAAAAAACACCAACGCTGAAGAACTCTACAATGAAGCCAACAGGCTTAAGGAGCAGATGCAAAACAACAAGCAACTGTACGAGGAAGCACAGAAAAGTCCAGAGGGGATAATCCCCAATACTCCCGAGAAAAATATTCCTGAACAGAAAAAGAGCCAATACAAAGGACCTACAGTGGCATCTTACTACCTAGAGGGTAGGAAAGCGTTACATCTTCCAATACCTTCATACAAATGCCAACTGGGTGGGCAAGTTGTTGTTAATATTGTTGTGGCGCCTGACGGCAGGGTTACCGATGCCGATATTGATAAAGTAAACTCTGTTACCGATGAGTGTATTAACGATGCTGCAATTGATGCTGCAAGGCGGAGTTTATTCACATCTACTTCTGGCGCTATAAAGCAAAAAGGTAGCATTACTTACCTGTTTGTGCGGCAATAATCTTAAAATGCAGCCATAAGCAAGTTAATATCGCGCGAGGGCAGGTTATATAGCCGTCCTAGGTAATCGTTGGTAAGTATTCCGTTGTAAACGTAAACACCGTGCCTTAACCCCGCATCATCTTTCAGCAGTTGCTTTATGCCACCAGCATCGCCAATTGTTTCGAACATTGGCGCAAACACATTGCTCATTGCAATGGATGCTGTGCGAGCAACACGCGATGTAATGTTAGGAACACAGTAGTGTATTACGTTATGCTTAACAAACGAGGGGTTGTTGTGATTCCTTAGCTCCGAGGTTTCAAAGCATCCTCCCTTATCGATGCTTAAATCGATAATAACAGAGCCACGCTTCATAAGCATTACCTGGTCTTCGGTAATGATGTATCGCTGATTGGTTTCCTCTGGTGAGAGTGTGCCAATAACCACATCGGCTGTTTTAAGCACTCTTTCCAACACCTGTGGGTGAAATATCGATGTATACAACCGTTGACCAAGCAGATTTTGAAGTTCCATTAACCTTTTTATGGAGTTGTCGAGCACCTTAACGGTTGCTCCTAGCCCTAGTGCCGCTCTAGCAGCAAACTCAGCGGCGGTTCCAGCACCTAGAATAACAACCTCGGTTGGGGTTATACCCGAAATTCCACCTAGCATAACACCCTTACCCTTATTCACATTGCTGAGGTATTCAGCCGCAACTAAAACCGATGTACTCCCTGCGATTGTGCTCATAGCTCTTACTACAGGGTATACTCCATCCGAATCGCGGATGCTTTCAAATGCTATGGCTGTTACCTTTTTCTGAATTAAGTTCCGTAGATATTCGCCTGTAGTATTGTTAAGGTGAAGCGATGAAAGTATAACCTGATTTTCACGTAAATAATCAAATTCAGTAGGATTTAGATGAGAAACTTTAAGGATAATCTCGCTACGGTAAACTTCCTGAGCAGTGGTAACTATTTGTCCACCTTTTTCGCTGTAATCCTTATCGCAGTAATTGGCAAGTTTCCCTGCGTCTTTTTCAATAATCACCTCGTGACCCTGATTTACAAGAATTTCAACAGCCTCTGGGGTTAGCGGCACTCTGCTTTCTGTACCATCGGCCTCTTTGGGCATGCCAATGGTAAGTTTTTTGTTCTTCTTACTGTATTCCAAGCGTTCCTCCTGAACAAGAATACCCTTAGCGTAAGGAAATTCAGGGATATGTGATGATGAGCGTCCCATAAGAGTTCGATTATAGGTTAAAGGTAATATATTAATACGAATATTGGGCGAATAGGTTTAATTATTGGACGGAAATTTCTACCGTTCTGGACATATCAGAATTGACTGTAATAGTGAGCCTTACAACACTTTCGGAGGGTAAAATATCCTCGATTAGTTCAGGCCATTCAATAAGGCAAATTCCAGTATCGCCATAAAAATACTCTTCGTAACCAAAGTCGTAAACTTCCTCAATTTTATTGATTCTGTAAAAATCGAAATGATATATTGGAGCACCATTCTTATCGCTATACTCATTAACCAAAGCGAAAGTAGGGCTGGTTACAGTATCGCTAACTCCCAAATACGCGCAAATTGCCTTTATCAGTGTGGTTTTACCTGAGCCCATGGCTCCATAAAAACAAATAATCCTATTATTGCCAATGGCAGCAATAATCTCCTCGGCCGCCTTGTCTATTCCTGCTAAACTATCAATTTTAACACTTTGCATAGTTCTACTACTTAATCGGACTTAGAACAACAAAAGGAATAATCATCTCCTCCATTGAGATACCACCATGTTGAAATGTGTTTTTGTAGTAATTTACGTAATAGTTGTAATTGTTTGGGTAGGCAATAAAACTATTTCCATAGGCAAATATGAACGATGAGCTAACGTTGGGTTTTGGAAGATGCGCCTCCTCTGGTTTCCTAACTTCAAAAACCTCCTTGGGATTGTAGTTTAAACTTTTGCCAAGTTTGTACCTTAGGTTTGTGGATGTTGCTTTATCGCCTATCACCTTTATCGGGTTTTGAACCCGAATAGTTCCGTGATCCGTGGTTATTACAACCTTAACGTTATGCTTGGATGCCTCGGATAGCAATAGTTTTAAATCGGAGTGCTGAAACCACGATTTAGTAAGCGATAGGTATGCAGCCTCGTCGGCTGCGAGTTCCTTCATCATTTCGGAGTCGGTTCTGGAGTGCGACATCATATCCACAAAGTTGAAAACCAACACAGATAAGTCGTTCTTGAGGATTTCCTTAAGGTTCTCCACTATCCTTTGTCCCGATTTCAGGTTGTTACTTTTCTCGTAAAAGGTCTTGTAGTTTTTGCCAAGCCTTTGTATCTGTGATTTGAGCAATTCTTGCTCAAACATATTTTTGCCCTCATCCTCCTCGTCGAAAACCCAAAGGTTTGGGTAGTTCTTTTGAATTTCCAGAGGCATTAATCCTGCAAATATTGCATTTCGAGCGTACTGTGTGGCTGTAGGAAGAATGCTGAAGTATGTTTCGTCCGCTTCAATTCGCCATTCTGATGTAATAAACGGCTCTATGGCTTTCCACTGGTCGTACCTAAGGTTGTCAATAAGCACCATAAGGACAGATTGCCCTGAATCGACAATTGGAAAAACTTTATTTCGTAGAAGATTCGATGAGAGTAACGGTTTATCGTCCTGTTTGGGGTTAAACCAATCTATGTAATTATTCTTAACAAACTTAGCGAATTCTGAATTTGCATCGGTAAGTAGCATCTCAAATATCTGCTTAATACTTGGGTCGTTGGAGTCAATTAGCCGCAACTGCCAAGTTACAAGTTTGCGGTAAATATCGCTCCAGTCTGCTGTAGTACGAGCCGACGAGATGTTCATACTTACCTTGCTAAACTCCTGCCTAAAGTCGGTTACTTGCTTTTCGCTTATCAAATCCTTTGCATGAACATTCTTTTTAATGGTAAGAATTATTTGCATTGGATTTACTGGCTTTATAAGGTAGTCGGCAATTTGAGAGCCGACAGCCATATCCATAATATTCTCCTCCTCGCTTTTTGTGACCATAACAACAGGCAAGGTAGGCTTAAACTCCTTAATAATTGGGAGCGTATCGAGTCCACTAAGACCAGGCATGTTCTCATCAAGAAGAACCAAATCAAACTGGTTGCTACGCACCAATTCAATAGCTTCGTTCCCATTCGATGCTGTTATTACTTTATACCCTTTTTGCTCAAGGAAAATAATATGTGCCCTAAGGAAGTCTATTTCATCATCAACCCAAAGTATGCTTACCTGCATAGAATTCCGATATTAATTATCAATACTATAATTTGAACGGAAAAACCTCAAGTAATCATTAACAGATTTATCGTTAAGGAATGTCCCAAAGTTTTCGATACTGATAACAAAAGTTTGATACTCATCCTTCTTCAGCAAATTGAAAACTGTTTCGTTTTTGATAATTAGGTTATAATATTTTGTGGCCACTTTTTCGTCCTTAAATCCAGTAACTGTTATTATTTCAACAAAGTCATTAAGAGGCTGATTTTTGATTTGAAGGTCGGCCTCAATGAAATAATCAACATTAAAAGAAACCAAGTTGAATTTTTGCTGATTAATATCGGTTCGTTTTGGAACAAGGAGAATAAACAAATGCTCCCCTTCAGGTTTGGCGTACTCCACTTTCGATAAGGTTTGCAAATTATCTTCTTGTATAGAGGTGTCTGCTTTCTCTGTTTGCCCACTTGCCAATTGAAGTTCTCGTTGCTCTAAGTATGCAATCATTCCTTGAGCCACTTGTCCTTCTTCAGTTTTTGGGAAGTCCTTGGTCAATTTCTCCAAGGTTGCTTTAAATGCTCTAATGTCCGAGGCCTTGCCGTAGCTAAGTGCCCCCAATAATGTTAGTTTGGGTTCCAGTGCGGTTCCTTTGAACCTAATAACTCCTTCGTTAAAAAGGCGGATTGATTCGGAGTAATTTCCCGAATTATAAGAGTTGTATGCTTTTTCGTAAAATATATCACTTTCACTTTGTTTTTGCTTAAGTTCCTCCACATAGTTTGGATTCGATAAAAGAAGAGC
>CAZTVY010000211.1:0-5190 GCA_964617235.1 uncultured Rikenellaceae bacterium
CTGTAAATAATTGAACTCTTGCAAATTCATACGTAAGTAGTTAGCAAACTGCCCCATATTCAACTCGCAAACAACCAATTTCTTGTAACGTTTGAATACTTCGCTGGTATTTTTTGGAAGTGGGTTGATATAGTTAAACTGACACAATGAAACACTCTTACCGGCAGCGCGCATTTCCTGTACAGCAGTTAGAAGATGTCCGTGAGTTCCACCCCAGCCAATTACAAGCAAATCGCCCTCCTTATCGCCATAAACCTCTTGCTCTGGAATAAACTCCTCTACACGTTTTACCTTTGCGGCACGTATATCAGTCATACGTTGGTGGTTCATTGGGTCGTGAGATACAGAACCTTTAATAAAATCCTTCTCCAAACCACCTACTCGATGAGCAATGCCTTTTTTACCAGGGAAAGCCCAACCACGAGCCAAACGTTTTTCGTCGCGTGCATATGGCATGAAATTCTCAGTTCCTTCAGGAACAATTGGAGGATTAATTGCAGGGTAATCCTTCATACTTGGAATACGCCAAGGTTCTGAACCATTTGCAATAAAACCGTCGGTAAGAAGGATTACAGGGGTCATATGCTCCATGGCAATCTTTCCTGCCTGAAATGCAAAATCGAAGCAGTTACTTGGAGTGCTAGCAGCAATAATCACCATTGGAGCCTCTCCGTTACGTCCGTATAAAGCTTGATTTAAATCTGATTGTTCAGTTTTAGTAGGCAAACCAGTCGAAGGGCCTCCACGTTGCACGTTAACAATTACCATAGGTAGCTCGGTCATTACAGCTAAACCTAAAGCCTCTGCTTTTAGTGATAGACCAGGACCGGATGTTGATGTTACTGCAAAGTTTCCGGCATAAGCAGCACCAATAGTGGTGCAAATACCAGCAATTTCGTCCTCAGCCTGTAATGTTTTAACACCTAAATCCTTACGTTTAGCAAGCTCTATTAAAACATCGGTAGCAGGGGTAATTGGGTATGAACCACAGAATAATGGAAGATTAGCTTTCTCGGCAGCGGCAATTAAACCCCAAGCAGTAGCAGTGTTTCCGTTGATTGAACGGTACTTACCCTTTGGAAGAGAAGTTGCCGCTTTTACTTTATAAGTATTAGGGATAGCCTGAATGTTAGCAGCATAGTTAAAACCATCGCGTAAAACCTTTTTATTGGCCTCAACAATCTCTGGTTTCTTTTTAAACTTAATCTCGTAGTATTTCTCAGTGAAGTTTAATGGACGGTCGAAGATGTAATAAACCATACCAAGGGAGAACATATTCTTACTACGAACAATGCTCTTATTATCCAAACCACTATCCTTTAAACTTTCCTTGGTTAAAGTTGTGATTGGAGCATAAATAACTTTAAAATCTTGAAGATTTAACTCAGTAATAGCATCAAGCGTTTTGTAACCAGCTCGCTGATAACCTTTCTCGTTAAACTGGTCGGAGTCAGCAATAATCATCCCCCCCTTTTTAACCCACTTAGCATTGGCTTTAAGCGCTGCAGGGTTCATTGCCACAAGTACATCGCAAAAGTCGCCAGGGGTGTTAACCTTTTGGCTACCAAGATGTACTTGAAAACCTGATACTCCACCTACGGTTCCTTGTGGTGCGCGGATTTCCGATGGATAATCGGGAAATGTGTTTACACCATTACCAAACAATGCAGATGCATCGGCAAATAGTGTTCCTGTAAGCTGCATTCCATCTCCGGAGTCACCGGAAAATCGAACAACTACATCGTCCAGTTCCTGGACACTTTTTTGTTTATCCATAAAAAGATAAATTAGATTTTTGTTGTGCCGATTTCAGCAATGCCACACATAAAACATTTGCACACCACTGAAAATCAACATTTCAATTAACTCAAATATTTTATTTAATGATGCAAAATTAGGCATTTTTAAACACAGCAATCGATTTAAAACATATTTTACGACATATTTATGCAAATATGATTTTGGCAAAAATTCCTAAAACAATTTAATTTTGTAAAAAAACTAAAAAATAAAATGGCAATTATTAAGTCATTAAGGGGATTTACTCCAAAAATTGGAAAAAATTGCTTTATCGCTGAAACAGCAGTAATTATTGGGGATGTCGAAATTGGCGATGATTGCAGCGTTTGGTACGGTGCTGTTATCCGTGGCGACGTAAATTCAATCCGAATCGGAAATAGAGTAAACATTCAGGATAACGCTGTTCTGCACACAACATATCAGAAAACCATCATCAAAATGGGCGATGATGTGTCCGTAGGACACAACGCAATTGTTCACGGTGCCGAGGTACATAACGGAGCGCTGCTTGGAATGGGCTCTACTGTAATGGATAACTCAATCATAGGAGAAGGAGCCATTGTTGCAGCAAACGCACTAGTTCTTGAAAACACCAAAGTTGAAGCAGGCACAATATACGCTGGCGTCCCCGCTAAGTTTGTGAAGAAAGTTGACCCTGCATTAAGCCGCGATATGAACGAGCGAATAGCCCGTAGCTACCTGTTTTATTCGGGTTGGTATAAAGAGGAAGAGTAGGAAGCGAAAAGCTAAATGATACTTTATTCCAATTATAAAATTGATTTTACCACAAAGGAAAAAGGGGGTTTCACTAAGTAACTCAAAGTAAATGTCAATATCTATAATTTCGCCCTTGAGCTCCATTGTGTTTTTACTTAGAGCGCTTTCGTGGTTAAATAATTATTGGTAACTAATTATTTTCCACAATCATTTCATATGCTTCCTCAGGTACTCCGAGGTATAGCCACAGTTTGCTTTGATTATTTGCTCAGGAGTTCCTGTGCAAACAATCTTTCCGCCTGCACCGCCACCCTCAGGGCCTAAGTCGATAATATAATCGGCAACCTTTATTACATCGAGGTTGTGCTCTATTACAATTACGGTATTGCCTTTTTCAACTAGTTTATTGAGAACATCCAGCAGAACACGAACATCCTCAAAGTGGAGTCCTGTTGTAGGCTCATCCAGAATATACAGGGTTTTGCCAGTATCGCGCTTTGCAAGTTCTGTTGAAAGTTTAACACGCTGGGCTTCACCCCCCGATAATGTTGTTGATGCCTGCCCAAGTGTAATATACCCCAAACCAACATCCTGCAAGGTTTTTATTTTCTGGAAGATTTGAGGAATACTCTCAAAAAACTCAACGGCCTGATTAATGGTCATATCAAGCACTTCACTGATATTCTTCCCCTTATACTTCACCTCCAATGTTTCGCGGTTATAACGGCGACCATAACAGTCGGGACACTTCACGTAAACATCAGGCAGAAAATTCATTTCGATAGTTTGTAAACCAGCACCCTTACAAGTTTCGCATCGTCCTCCTTTAACGTTAAACGAGAAACGTCCAGCCTTGTAACCACGAATCTTGGCATCTGGAGTTAACTCGAAAAGTTTCCGAATATCGGTAAATACGCCAGTATAGGTTGCAGGATTGGAGCGAGGAGTACGTCCAATGGGCGATTGGTCAACCTCAACAACCTTGTCGATATTTTCGATACCCTCAATTTTATCAAAATCGAGTGGTTGCTTATAGGAATTGTATACATAACGGCTTAACAAAGGCTGTAGCGTTTCGTTTATTAGCGTTGATTTTCCGCTACCCGACACACCTGTAACGCAAATCATCATTCCCAATGGGAACTCAGCATCTACGTTCTTAAGATTGTTGCCCTTTGCTCCTATTAATTTTAAAACTTTTCCATTTCCTTTCCTTCGCTCCTTCGGCACCTCAATGGATAAGGCTCCGTTCAGATATTTAGCCGTTAAAGTATCGGTCTTAATCAACTCATCTGGTGTGCCTTTTGCAACAACCTTTCCGCCGTGTCGGCCAGCCTTTGGACCTATATCTACTACATAGTCAGCAGCAAGTATCATCTCCTCATCGTGCTCAACCACAATTACAGAGTTCCCTGTATCGCGAAGTTTCTTAAGCGAATCTATAAGTTTGATATTATCGCGCTGATGCAAACCAATGCTAGGCTCATCGAGAATATAGAGTACATTCACCAACTTTGAGCCAATTTGAGTAGCAAGCCGGATACGCTGACTCTCGCCACCTGAAAGTGTTACGGAACCTCGGCTTAACGATAAATATCCCAAGCCTACATCGAGAAGGAACCGAACACGCTCACGAATCTCTTTCAAAATCTCCGTAGCAATGGCACGCTTGCGTTTGTCCATTCTATCCTCAAGCCCTTGCAACCATTCCCAAAGGTTCTCAACATCCATGGCCGATACATCAGCTATGCTCTTGCCATCAATTCTAAACCAAAGCGACTCATCCCTCAACCTCGAACCTTTACAATGAGGACAGGTAACTTGACGGATAAACTGGTTGGCCCACTTCTCCCCTTTTCCAGAGAGCTCTTCGTTGGTTTGATGGTTCTGTATAAAACTAACCACGCCCTCGAAGCTCAAAAAGTAACTCGATGTTAATCCAAGGTTTGGATGCTTCAGTTTGAATTGCTCCTCAGAGCCATTCAATATTACGTTTAACGCTTCTTCGGGAATTGATTCAATTGGGTCGTTTATAGAAAACTCATATTTAGATGCAATGGCCTCAATCTGCCAGAATATCAATGAACTTTTATATGGTCCAAGCGGCTGAATTCCACCTTTCTTAATACTTAACTTTGGGTCTGGAATAATCTTTTCGATATCCACCTCGGTTACGTAGCCCAAACCATTACAATGATTACAAGCACCTTTAGGTGAGTTGAACGAGAAAGAATATGGTTCTGGTTCATCGTACGAAATTCCGGTGGTTGGACACATAAGGTTTCGACTGTAGTAGCGCGATTGACCGCTCTCCATATCGAGCACCATTATAATACCCTTTCCAAGTGACATTGCGGTATTTACCGACTGCGAAACCCGCTTGCGGTCCGACTCGTCAACCACAATTTTATCCACAACCAACTCAATATGATGAGTTTTGTAACGGTCGAGCTTCATTGCAGGGCGCATCTCGGTTATCTCGCCGTTTATTCTTGCATACAAATAACCTTTGCGACGTAACTGTTCAAATAGTTCCTTATAATGACCTTTGCGCCCCCTAACAACTGGTGCAAGAATGCCTGTTTTCTTACCTTTAAAATTCTCAACAATAAGATTGATGATTTGGTCGTCGGTATAGCGCACCATCTCCTCGTCAGTATTGTGGGAATATGC
>CAZTVY010000212.1:0-5154 GCA_964617235.1 uncultured Rikenellaceae bacterium
AAAAAAAGAATATTGTTTAAAATGTTTCAGAGTTAAACTGAATTCTGTTATTAAGCAGGAATAAACACGATATACTTTTCCTCAAAGTACTCCTCCTCAAATAAATTTCGAATATTCCACTTTTCGCAGTGTTTGCGGTAAGGCTTTAGTTCTTCAGATATATCGCCACCTTTAAGGAATATCATTCCGTTTGGGAGTGAGTTTGCGCCGCCCAGCTTTACATTTTTCTTTGTCCAGTTAATAAGTTGAGGTATTGGAGCAACTGCTCTGCTTACAACAAAATCGAACTTTTCGGGAAAATCCTCAGCCCTAGTTTTTAAAACCGTAACATTGGTAAGTCCCAGTGCGTTTGCAACCTCTTGAGCAACAATGGTTTTTTTTCCTACAGAATCAACCAGTGTGAATTCGCATTGTGGAAACATAATAGCCAAAGGAATTCCAGGAAAACCACCACCTGTGCCAATATCCATTATACGTGTACCTTTCATGAAATTAATGATTTTTCCAATGGATAAGGAGTGTAGTACATGGTGAACCATTATGTTGTCGATATCCTTTCGGGAAATTACATTGATTTGAGCATTCCAATGTCTATAAAGCTTATCCAATTCCTGAATCTTTTCACGTTGAGTCTGACTTAGTTCAGGAAAGTAGTTAAGTATTGCTTCCATAAATTAGTGGTGAGGTGGTAAATTGTTTAGTATATTGAAAAGCAACTCTCGTGCCCTAAAGAGCTGAGCTTTAACTGTTCCAAGCGGAAGGTTTAGTTCCTCGGCAATCTCCTCATAGGAGTATTCCTTAAAATAACGTAGCTCAATTAGTTTGCGGTATCGGGGTTTTAATTTCGAAACCACGTCCTGTACAAGTTTTATGTTTTGCTCTTTAATAAGATTTTCCTCTGGGTCAGGACTACCCGATGATAGCATTGCGGTAGGGGGGATGTATGAACCCTCTTGGTCATCTACATTCTGGTCTATGGATATTGTATTTGCTTTACGCTTTCTAATAAAGTCGATACAGTTATTGGTAGCTATTTTAAAAAGCCAGGTGCTAAATGCGTAGTTAGGGGTGTATTGGTGGATGTTTTTGAATGCCTTTCCAAAAGCTTCGAGGGTTAAATCCTCCGCATCGCTTTTGTTATTAACCATTTTAAGGAGCATAAAGTAGATAGCATCGCGGTATCTATCCATTAAATCGGCGTACGCTTTTTGGTCGCCGTTAATGGCCTTCTCAACCAGCGTAAGGTCGAATTTGGCTTTGTCCGATAAGTTATCTGGGGCTATCTCCATTTTGTCTTTTTGCTTGTAACGCTATTGAGTAATAATAGTTTGCTGTAAAAATATAACGAATAAAAATCCCATAAAAGCGAAGTTAACAATATTTTCTTTTCGTTCAGTTTTTTCATAACAGCTTTGATGATGGAAAGTTTAACAATCATCCTAACTATTAACACGGAGCCCACAATGTAAGGGAAGTAGAGTAACGCTATTAAAGCTAAAGCGCTTAGGAAAAATAAAAGTCGTGAAAATGGTTCTAGTCCAAGTAGTAATTTTATTCCAGAGTTATAGTATTTTGATGTTGATGTGTGTCGACGTTTTTGCCTTATCCAATTGGTGTATGTTTTGCGCGGAACAGATAGAGTGTGCGCCTCGTGCCTGAATTCTACAACAGTGTTAGCTTTGTTGGCAACTTCGCGAATAAACAAATCATCATCGCCAGAATCTATTTGACTGTGCGAAGCAAATCCTCGGTTTTTAAAAAATAAACTACGCTTATAGGCTAAATTTCGTCCTACACCCATATACGGTTTTCTAATAAGTGTAAAGCCAAAATAGTTCATTGCAATGAGCATCGTATCGAAACGGATTAACTTATTAAGCAATCCTTTTTCCGAAAGGTATCCTCCGTAGCCTAAAACAACCTCAGTATTGCCCTTAAAGTTTTCGGCCATTGTGGAGAGCCATAAATCGCTTTGAGGAACGCAATCGGCATCGGTAAGGAGTAACCATTCATTTTTTGCCGCTTTTATTCCAACGGTTAAAGCTAACTTTTTAGTGTGCGAAAATTTTTCGTCCTCCTTAATAGTGGTAACCTTAAGGTGAGGGTATTGCTTTTGAAAATTTTCCAGAACAATATCGGAATTATCGGAGGAGCAGTCGTTTACCACAATAACCTCGTAGTTGGGGTACTTCTGCTCGAGCACTTTCGGTAAGAAATGCTTAAGGTTTTCCTCCTCATTACGGGCGCAAATAACTACTGATACGGGTGGTTTTTCTGTATTGATGTTACTGTTGTTGTCTGTCTTCTTGAATAGTGCAACCCTAAGATATATTCCTAGGTAGTAGTAAAGCTGAATAAGCAACGAAACTAATAAAACACCAGCGATGATTAATTCGTAAGGCTTTGAATTTCTGATAATTTCTTCCACAACAAAATGCTTAAAAATACTAAGCAATGATATTAAACATTTTTGGGTTTACAAAAAGAAAATTTTTGTGAGCATTGACAGGGGAGTTTGGATTTAGATAGTCAAAAAAATCCCTTCAATTTGCCAATTCAGTTGAAGGGATTTTTAGTTTATGCGAAGTTTAGGCTATTTTTTGTCATCCAGTTTAAAACCTACTGGTAGAATAATTTTTACCCGAACTGCAAGCCCGCGTTGATATCCAGGAGTCCATTTAGGCATGCTTTCAACTACTCTAATAGCTTCTTTATCGAGTATCGGATCAACAGCTCGTTCAGTTTTTACATTGCTTACAGCACCGTCCTCTTCAATAATAAATGATACGTACACTTTGCCCTGTATTCCATTTTTTGCAGCAACTTCAGGGTATTTTACATTTTTTGCAATGTATTCTCGGGCTGCATCAACGTCTCTATTATCGAATTTTGGCATTTGTTCAACAACAATAAAGGGTTCGTAATTTTCTCCTTTTGTGGATTTTATTACTTCCTGTTCGGTTTCAGTGCTTTTAGGTTTATCGTTTAAACTGAAAACAACAGGAATAGTGAACTGTACAGGAACATTTTTCCCTTTTTGTTTACCAGGAGTCCAGTCTGGCATATTTTCAATAACCCTTACTACTTCTTTGTCTATATCTGGATTTATTGATTTAATTATTTTTACATTACTTACTTTGCCATTGCTTTCAACCACGAAGTTTACATAGACTTTTCCTTCTATCCCATTTGTAGGATACTTTATGTTTTGGGCAATATAATCTCTGGCTTTGTCGAGTCCTCCATTGTTGAATTTTGGCATTTCTTCAACTACAACAAAAAAATCTTTTTTGGAAGTATCCTGCTTGTCTGTGGAGTTAAATTCAACAATTTCAACTTTTTTGCTATCGTTTGTGAAGGATTCATCCATTTTAAGCAAGCATAACCCAACCGCATATTTAACGCTTGACACATAGTCTGACACCCCAAATTTATATGCACCTGTGTTTTCGCAGAAGTAATCAAAATACGAGTGATCTTTAGCCTTAAAGATTTTAATAGGGACTAATTCTTTATTTTCAAGGGTTAAAACAACATTGTTTTTTAGACTCTTATTTTCATTGTTACATACTAGGTAAAACCTGTAGGTTACACCTTGCTTTAAAACAATGGGATAACTTTCAGATTCTACCAGGAAATCTTTCAAAAAAGTGCCCTCATTGCTACTCACAATTTTCTTTAATTTTGTAACTAGTTCTTCTTTTTCTTTATTGTTATCGTCAATTTTTGTGAGTAAGGAATTTGAATCTTTCTTTTTTAGTTGTTCTTTCCTGGCTTGTTGTGTTGAGAGTTGAATTTGGCTTTCAGCAACAATCTCTTGATGTTGTTCAATTTTACTCTCTTTTGAAGGAGCATAAACGTAATTAACCTTTGTTTGGAACGACATCAACCCAATTAATATTGCAATCACAGGAATTGCTAGGGTGTACTTAATTAGAACAGATTTAGGTGTTTTATTAGTTGTCATCATGGCGAATCGTTTTTTTAGGAGTTTAGCACTAAATGAATTGGCTACCCTTGGTGTAACAGAACTGGCCAGATAGTTCAGCAGCAGTTGCTGGTAGGCGTATTTGCTTGCACCTCCCTTTACTACGCAATAATCAGCCAAAAATTCGTGTATCTCACGCATGTCCTTTTTAATAAAGTGAGCTAAAGGGTTAAACCAATGGAGAACCTGAAAGAGCTCGGCAAGCAGCAGGTCGAGCGTGTGGTACTGCCTAACATGAACAAGTTCATGCTCTATTAGCAGTTGGTTTTCCTTTAGTTGAAAATCCTTTTGTGGTAACACAATAATTCCAAAGAACGAAAATGTTTGATTCCAGTAATCCGAAACAATTACCTTTTTGTCGTAAAGCCTTTCTACTCGCGAGTGATTGAAAAGATTTACACCAAACCTAATAAGCATATAGAGCAGACGAAGTAGTATTAAAGAGCTAACTATTAGGTATAGGTAAAAAGTAACATTGCTAATGTTGTTTGAGTTCCAGAAAGAAATATCGGGTTGGTTAGCAGTTATTTCTTGCCCAGCACCCGCTATTTCAGGAATTGTAGTTTCAAATGCAGGAATCTCAACTGTTTTGTAACTGATGAATTTGATGAAAGGGAATAGAGAGGCGAAAACAATGGTGAAAACCAAGTAAAACCTGCTTATTACAAATTGCTGGTTTTTGCGGAATAGCAAAAGGTACAACCCATACAGTGCTGTAAATGCCACTGTCGATTTTAACAGGTAAATTAAGATACTAGAGTTTTCCATTGTTTTCGTCCTCTTTGCGTTTTTCTATTTCCTTTTCCAGCAGCAACTTCAATTCCTCCAGCTCGCTTAGGCTCACATCTCGATCCGAGGTAAAGAACGAGGCGAAGCGCTCAACAGAGCTGTTGAAGTGCTTGCTTAGCACATGGCGGAAACTTAACCGAGCGTAATCCTTTTTCGTTACCAATGGGTGGTACTGATGGTTTTTGCCATAGGCAGTATACCCTACCATGCCCTTTTTCTCGAGTATTCGGACTATGGTGGAAACAGTGGTGTACGCCGGTTTTGGTTCCGGGAACTCATCAAGGATATCCTTTACGAAAGCCTTTTCTAACTTCCATAAATAATCCATCACTTGCTCTTCTGCTTTTGTTAACTCTTTCATACTACAAATATAACTA
>CAZTVY010000213.1:0-3280 GCA_964617235.1 uncultured Rikenellaceae bacterium
CGTTGTTTTTTTGATTACGAAACAAAATTACATTGTCAAAACCCGAATCTGAGTTAACGAAATGTTAATGATGAGTTAATGGCTGAATTTGAATTATTAATCGTTTAAATTAGCTTTTGGAATTCAGAATAGTTGAGTCAATGAACAATAAAAGGATATTAATAGGCGCATCGGTACTTTCAATACTAATATACATTGGAGTGCTATCGTTCCTCATCGTAAAAATATACAAACAGGAAACCGAAAAATTCAACTTTAAGTACCGTGAGATTGTCGATAAGTCGGTGGAATGGATGTTGGCCAACAACAAAGGTAATGGATTCGAAAAGGCTAATTATATTCTTGATGGCGTGTCGCGGAATTTTGTTGATTTTATCAACCAGAATAAAATTATTGATACGGCAGAATTTAAGGAGACTATCTATAGGCAATTCACTAAAATACTTGATAGTTACCAGAATGTTGATTCAAATCTTGTTGGTTTTTTAAAGGTTCAAAATTATAACGTTCCATTTAAATCTACCTTAATAATTCGGGAGTTAAAGCTTATTGATTTTGACCAAATTTTACCAATTAAGACTGTAGATGATGTTTTTGGAAATAACAAAAGTACGCCCACTGAGAATGCTGTTTTGGTATACCAGTATCAGTTTGTAGGCAACCATTTCAACATGCGGGTCGATTACTATATTGATTTTACTAACAAGAAAAAAGAGGTGCTAAGTAAAGTTGCGTTTTCTGCTGTTCTTGCCGCTATTTCTCTCTTGGTTGTAACACTTGTGTTCCTATTAACCCTGCGAAATCTGTTGAGGGAGAAAAAACTTTCGCAGATGAAAACCGATTTTATCAACAATATGACTCATGAGTTGAAAACTCCACTATCAACAATTTCAATAGCATCGCGTTCGCTTGAAAATCAAGAGATACTAAGTAACCCAGAAAAAGTGGTTGAAACGGCAAAGGTTATATCGCGTCAAAACGCACATCTATCAAAGCAGATAAATCACCTGCTCGAAATTAGCAAATGGGAACGCGGCCAGTTTGAGTTGGATAGGAAACGGGTTGATATTAACGATTTGGTGAAAGGCATAGTTGAGTCGTTCCGTTGGGATAACAAGGATAAATACTTGGAAATAGTTGAGGAGTATGCTGGAGATATCGCAAAAATTAGTATTGACGAAACAATGATAACCTCAGCAATATTCAACATACTTGCCAATGCTGTTAAGTATAATCGAAATAATCCCACAATATCAATCAAGGTTTGGGCCGATAGTGATTTGTGCATATCCATTGCCGATAACGGAATAGGTATTGCTAAGAATGAGATTGTGCATATTTTTGATAAGTTCTATAGGGTTTCTACTGGTAATATTCATAATGTTAAAGGTTTAGGGCTTGGGCTTTTCTATGTAAAGCAAATAGTTGAAGCCCATAAAGGAACAATAAGTGTTACAAGCAAACCAGGGCAGGGCAGCACTTTTACCATAAAACTTCCAATCGATGGCAAAAACTAGAATTTTTCTGGCTGAGGATGATAAAGATTTGGGCAATGTACTTGCCCAGTATCTCCAACTTCAAGGTTATGATGTAACGCTTGTGCGCGATGGTAATGAGGGTTGGAGTGTGTTTGAGGTTTCGGAATTCGACCTTTGTATACTCGATGTGATGATGCCTTACAAGGATGGCTTTGAACTTGCAGAGCAGATTCACCATAAATCGCCCAAAACACCATTCATATTCTTAACTGCAAAGGGTTTAAAGGAGGATAAGATTAAAGGCTTAAAGTTGGGTGCCGATGATTATATCTGCAAGCCTTTTGATGTGGACGAGTTGGTGCTTCGGATTCAGAATATACTAAAACGAACTGGAATTGATGATTCCGACAAGTTTGAACTGGGACAGTTCACATTGCATTATAACGACTTGCGCTTGAAAGGTGCAAATGCCGAATTGGCATTAACAACAAAGGAGGCTAAACTGCTGAAATACTTCATCCGCAATCAAAATAAACTAATTAAACGCGAGGATATTCTTCTTGAAATTTGGGGCGAGAACGATTACTTCCTTGGACGAAGTATGGATGTATTTATAAGCCGCCTACGGAAATTTCTGCAACATGATATTACCATAAGCATAGAAACTGTTCGTGGGGTTGGATATATATTTAAGGTGAAATAATGGACAGCAAGAGGCCGCTCTAGAAATTTTGATGCGAAATTAAGAATGCGATGTCAATATAATGCTTGTTCGTCAAAAAAATATTTTATTGAATATAATCCTTTGTTGCTGATAATCAGATTTTTGTTGATTGTGTTAATTATATTAATCGACAACCTTGATGCGCTTGTCAAATAAATTTTAATAAATTGCATATTCTTTCTTTATTGCACGTATTATACAAAGGAATGCGAAACAAATTTTAATTTATCTTGTTTTATGAAGAGAAAGAAATTATTACTAATTTTATTAGTAACTTTGGGAGTTGGGTTCTTATGTTCGTGCAATAATACTGTTCCATGCCCTGCATATGCAGGTACGGGTTTTGCAAAGAACATTGAGTAAGCTAATTAGGTTAAAAACATAATTTTACGCACTATGAAAAATATGAAGTTATCTGTAAAAGCCCTTTTGTTGTTGGTTGTATTAGCCATTGCTTTTAGTTCATGTTCAAAGAAAACATGTCCTGCATACAGTCAGGTTAACCAAACTGAAATTTCGAATAAGGCTTAGTTTTATTCTGATATTTTATTTCTTAGCTACATAGATAGCTAATATACTTATTGTCCAAAAGTTCATTGTTTAATTATGATGAGCTTTTGGATATTTTTATTTATAGTGGATATTTATCATCATTCTTGATGTGGTCTGTTTTTTTTGCTAACTTATGGGCAAAAGCAGACTCCTATGTTATCCGAAATTCTTCAGAAATATCCAAGAAGTAAAGATTACCTTTTGGAAATACTGCACGAAGTGCAGAATAACAATCCTATTCAGAATATATCATCGGAAAATATTGTTGAAATTGCTAAGTACCTAAACGTTACACACGCTCAAGTCTTAGGTGTGATAGGCTATTACTCTATGCTTAGCAATAAGGCAAGGAGTAAATATCTAATCAGGGTTTGTAACTCTCCAATATGCAACATGCTAGGTGGTGAGCATACTATTGAATATTTAAGTAGAAAGTTGAAGGTAGGATTAGGCGAATCTACACCCGATGGCCTGTTTACGCTAGAGGAGTGCGAGTGCTTAGGGAACTGTGCTGCAGCACCCTCCA
>CAZTVY010000213.1:3290-5152 GCA_964617235.1 uncultured Rikenellaceae bacterium
TGTATGGAAATCTTACAGCCGAGTTAGTCGACAAAATTCTGGATGAATTGAAGTAAGCCTGCTTAATAAAAATTATACGCTTATGGTAAAAGAGGTAAGAATAGCCTTGCGCAATTCAGGGAAAATAAATCCTGAGAATATAGATGAATACATTAATGCCGATGGCTACCAGGCCTTACGCAAAGCGTTGCGTAGCACCCCTAGTGGAATCTACGATGAAATAATTGATTCGGGTCTGAGAGGGCGTGGCGGTGCAGGCTTCCCAACTGGGACTAAGGAAAAAACAACTGCGCTTATCTGTGCCGATTGCGAGAAGTATGTCGTTTGTAATGCCGACGAGGGAGAGCCTGGAACCTTTAAGGATAGAGTGATTATGGAAACCGATCCTCATTCTCTCATAGAAGGGATGATTATTGCAGGTTTCAGCATAAATGCAAACTATGGGTACATCTACATTCGGGGAGAGTATTCGCTAAGTATTACTAGAGTTCAAAATGCGATAGACCAAGCTAGAGAAAAAAAGTTTTTAGGTGAAAATATTCTGGGAAGCGGATATGGTTTCGATATTGAGATTCGACGTGGGGCTGGCTCCTATTTATGCGGCGAGGAGTTAACCCTTTTGGAATCGCTTGAAGGGAAAAGAGGATATCCGCGTATAAAACCCCCTTACCCTGCTGAAAGGGGACTTTGGGGTAAGCCAACCCTTATAAATAATGTGGAAACATTGGCCAATTTTGCCCCAATAATACTTAATGGTGCAATGTGGTACCGCTCAATCGGTACCGAAAAATCGCCTGGAACAAAGATTTTTACTATTAGTGGCGATGTAAATAATCCTGGTTACTACGAAACACCAACTGGCTTAACCCTTCGTGAGTTAATATTCGACTTTGGTGGAGGTATTAAGGATGGTAGAAAGTTTAAGGCTGCGCTTCTGGGTGGAGCAGCAGGTACTTTTGCATCTGCTCAGTTGCTCGATGTTGAAATGGGGTACGATAAGTTAAAGGAACATGGTTTAACATTGGGGTCTGGTGCTGTTATAGTTATGGACGAAACCAGAGATTTAGTGAAAAGCCTTGAGTCAATAATGAAGTTTTTTAAACATGAGAGTTGCGGGAAGTGTATCCCCTGTAGGCTTGGTACGGCTCAGATATACCAGAGTGTTTTTGGATTCAGTGAGATTCCTGTTCAGAAACGTGACGACTTCTTTAAATCTATTCTAAAACAGGCCGATTTAATGGCCAAAACATCGCTTTGTCCTTTAGGGCAATCGCCAATACTACCGCTAAGAAGTATGTGGCAAAATTTTTCTGATGAGTTGCTAACCCTTAAGTAAATAGAAGTTTATGGAGAAAAATATCACTATTTATATTGATGGTAAGGAATTAAAAGTGAACGCAGGGGATAATCTCCTAAAAACAGCACGGCTGAATGGTTTTAACATTCCCGGGCTTTGCTATCACCATAAACTTTCGCCCACTGGTGCCTGCCGTCTTTGTCTAGTTAAGATTGATGGAGTGCGAGGCTTTGTAGCCTCCTGTACTATTGCGGTTCAGGATGGTATGAAAGTAACCGCTTTCGATGCCGAACTAGAGGACACTCGCAGATTTCTTCTCGATTATCTGTTAAGCGAACAGAATGACGATTACGATTTTACCTATAACGATGAACTTAGGGATTTGATGTTTAGGTATGGATTAGACAATAAGGAGAATCGTTTTTTTAAACACATAAAACCAAATCCAAATTTTAGTATTGATGATAGCTCCCCAGTGTTAAGTTACGACCCCTGCAAGTGTATTAAATGCTTCAGGTGTATTAAGGCTTGCGACGAGGTACAGGGTAAGAATGTTCTATCGTTT
>CAZTVY010000214.1:0-5133 GCA_964617235.1 uncultured Rikenellaceae bacterium
AGGTGTAGATTAAGTCGATTCGTTTGGATACCTTATCGAGCAACTCATCATCAACATCAACCTTTGAATTCAGAGCATCAATCTCTGTAACAATATCCTTAATCTCAATGCGGCAACTCTCAATACGCTGTTCAATATTAATGGCTGGTTGATAGAACTGAGATATTCGCTTCAGGCTATGAATTGAGTCTTTTAGCATGGCCAAAACTGAAGCAGTATCGTTATTCAACGAATCGTAAGTAAACTGCAAGGATTCCTTAATCTCACTGGCATGAGTTAACTGCTTTTGTAACGCCTCTAACTCAACCAATTCATCTGCTTTTAAATTAGCCGATGTCAACTCAGTTAATTGATGCTTTAGGTAATCGAAATCGCGAGTTGCACTTTGTGCATCCTCCTCAAATTTTATCAACCTTTGCTTTAACTCCCTATAGGAATTAAACTTATTTCGGTATGCTAAAACATCATTTTTAAGTGATGCGAATGAATCAATTACCTTTAACTGGAATAGAGAATTACTCAACAGCAGATTCTCGTGCTGGGAGTGAATATCTATAAGCAAATCGCCAAGTTCCTTGAGTTGATTCAGGTTGACAGGTGTTTCGTTAATAAACGCTCTGGACTTACCAGAATCGTTAATTTGACGGCGAATAATAGTGGTTTTATCAAACTCAATATCATTGCTTGCAAAGAAATCCTCCAAGTCGTAATCCGACACATCAAACTCACCTTCAATAATGCAGTTTTTGGTTTTATCTTTAAGTACCGAGGTATCGGCACGTTGACCCAGAATAAGAGTAAGAGCACCTAAAAGTATCGATTTACCGGCTCCAGTTTCACCGGTAATGATATTTAAACCCTTTTGGAAATCAATCTCCAAATGGTCTATTAAAGCATAATTCTGTATATGAATTTTTCGAAGCATTGTTATGCAAGATAACTATTCGTTCTTTTGCTCCAAAATTGTTTTGTATTTTGATGCGTTAGGATTATCTACCTCAATTAAGATATTTACAACCCGTGCTTGCTCTGTTGGAAACGATTCTGAAAAAACATTAACCAACTCATCGTTTTTTGCATCAAAAAAAAGTTGAAGCCCAAAAAGGTAAGGGTCGGGCTTTTCTCTGTAAACTTTCTGTAAAAGAGCTAAACTTTCTGCAATCTCAGCTCTGCCTTCGGTTGGCTTCTCACTCATTCTATCGAGCCCTTGCCTATGATAACGATAGTAAACCTCGCGTAAAGGTCGATATTTGCTGTTGAGCAGATTTTCAACCATCCAGTACCTATTCTTTCTGTTTCCTTCGTAAGCCTTCCAACCTCTTTCAGGAGCGTTTTGAGCATTTGTGACAATTTTCTCAGCCTTTAGAAAATACTCTGAGCCTCCTAGATTTGAGTAAGAATCGTAATCGATACCAAGTATTATATAAGCATAAAAAGCAAGCGTTGACGACAGGTTACTTAAGTGAGATGTTTCAGTAAACTCTATTTTATCAAACTCCCTATACCTAAAATGCAAGTTATTGTCAAGAAAATTGAGCATTGTGGTGTTGTACGATGAGTTAAACACAGGCCTACGAGCCTGTATCTGTAAAGTACCCTTATACTCATCGGAGCCTAACTGCTCAGTAATATTAAGCATTATGTTGCACTCAATGCGCTCATCGAAGCCGTACACATGGTTTGTCCATGCGGTATTGTTCATAAACTCGTAAAGCGAAGTTTGAAGAGTTTGAAAAACGGTACGATTTGTTCCCTGTATTTTTTGGGTATTAACCTGAATATTGCATCGTAACTCCTGCGCCCAAAGAAACCCAGGACTTACAATTAATACTATAAAGATTATTCGCTTAAATACCATTGGGACTAATCTGCTTTGAAAAATTTATCGAAAATAACATTAACAATATCCGTTGCCACTTCCGATTTATTCTTTAAATCAAACGTAAGCTGTTCGCCATTAGTATCAATTATGGATATTTTATTGGTATCGTGGCCAAAGCCTGCACCTGAATCCTTTAATGAGTTAAGAACAATTAGGTCGAGATTCTTCTTCTTTAACTTAGCCTGAGCATTTGCCAATTCATTATTAGTTTCCAAGGCAAATCCAACAAGACGCTGAGTTTTACGTTTCGTTGCTCCAAGCGTTGCAGCAATATCTGATGTTGGCTTAAGTCGTAGCATCAAGTCATCCTTCTCTCGCTTAATTTTTACATCAGATGAAGCATCGGGTGTAAAATCGGCAACAGCTGCGGCCATTATGGCAATATCAACACCACCGAAATGCTGTGTTGCAGCCTCAAGCATTTGCTGAGCCGATACAACATTTATTACCTTAATTAAAGGGTTATTATGTGGGATTACCACTGCGGGACCTGTAATAAATACTACTTCTGCCCCTTGACTGGCAAAAGCCTCGGCAATTGAAGTTCCCATCTTTCCTGATGAGTAATTACCTATAAAACGAACAGGGTCGATATGCTCATATGTTGGGCCCGAAGTTACAAGAACTCGCTTCCCACTAAACTTTTTTTTTGAGCTTAAAAAATCAACAACAACCTCGAGAATTCTCTCGGGCTCCTCCATCCTGCCCTTTCCTGTTAAACCACTCGCAAGTTCGCCTGTTGCCGCTTCAATAACAATATTACCAAAACGTTTCAGCGTTGCAATATTCTCCTGCGTGGTTGGATGATTGTACATATCCAAATCCATTGCTGGAGCAACCATAACAGGACACTTAGCCGACAGATAGGTAGTTAGCAAAAGATTATCGGCAATGCCGTGTGCCATTTTGCCCATCGTATTGGCACTTGCAGGGGCGATTAAGTACAAATCGGCCCATAATCCTAAATCTACGTGACTATTCCAATCACCATTCTCAGGGTTGAAAAAATCGACAAGAATTGGATTCTTTGAAAGAGTAGCCAATGTTAAAGGAGTGATGAATTCCTTGGCAAGTGGTGTCATGACCACCTTAACCTCAGCACCCTCCTTAACAAGCAATCGGGTAAGCGTTGCAGCCTTGTAGGCTGCAATACTACCTGTTATTCCTAAAATAATATGTTTGCCAGCTAATCTCATTCAAGCATTTACTGATTACTCAGTTTTATCTGCTTTAGAATAATGCAATTTACCTTCCTGATACTCCTGTACAGCAATCAGAGTTGGCTTAGGAAGTTTTTCGTAGAATTTCGAAATCTCAATCTGCTCTCTATTCTCAAACACCTCCTCAAGGTTATCGGTATAGTAGGCAAACTCCTCTAACTTACGATTAAGTTCCTGTTTTAAATCAACGCTAATCTTATTAGACCTTTTTGCGATAATACGAACCGACTCATAAATATTACCTGTTTCTTTGTCGAGTTTATCTAAATCGCGAGTTACAGTTGAAGCTGGTGCATTGATTTTTTTAACGTCCATATGTGTTTATTTTGATTAATTTGACTCCTGTAAAACTTTCATTGAAGCATCGTACATTTTCTTTGCCTCATCAACATACTTTGAGTTAGGATACTCGCTAATAAAAGTATAGTACTCATCAACCGTAGATTGAAAACGCTCTTTACGTTTCTCAGGCACACTATTATCGGCAAGTAAATACGATGATTTTAAAATTAAGAAAAATTGTTCTTCGCGATACTTGGTATTCGGAAATTCTTTAACGCTATTTCGAATAGCAACAATTGCTGCTTTGTAATCGCCAATCTTATAGTAAAGTTTTGAACTCAAGTAAGATTTCTCAATAAGTTTATCGCGAAGCTCATGTATAATCTTATTTACCTCACCCATTCTTTGAGAATTAGGATAACGTGCTATAAACTCAGCAAAAGCAGAGATTGCTGCCTGAGTGTTATCTTGGTCTAATTCCGCTCTTGGCGACGACATATAAAAACAGTAAGCATACATAAATTCAGCATCCTCTGTAAATGCACTTCTTGGAAAAGTTTTTCTAAACTTATCGAAATAATGTCCTGCTAAAAGATAGTCGCCCTGATGATAATTTCCTTGAGCTAAATAGTACTCAATGGTATCAGAACGCATTGTTCCCTTGTAAATTGGAGAGAGCTGCTCAAACAAAGTAAGATACCGGTAATGGTCTTTCTTTGCATAGTATTCAAGAGCTTTCTTATACTTAAACTCGTAATCCTTACTCTTTAATACCTTCTCAAAACCACTACATCCAAAGGAAACGGCCAATGCAACCAAAAGAATATATATAATTGATTTCGAAATAAACACTTTAACTGGGCTACTATTCATAAGGCAAAACTCCTTGGTTAATTATCAATACAAGTAAACAATTAATATCCTACTTATTTTTAAGCAGGCAAAGTTAGAAAGATTAGTGATAAAGGAAAAATAAATCTACCAGTTTATAATAAAAAAGGTTAATTATCCCATTATTTTCGACTAAAATCTGGTTTCGAAATCGATTTGTTGAAAATATCAAAACAATCATCAAAGCCTATGCTGCTTATTTTCAAAATATTAACAGACTTGTGGATATTTTTTGATTAATTTTGGATAGCGTTACTGAATTTCTAGTAGATTTGCGACAAATTTCAATTGATGTTTAATGTTTTACCTAAAAGCATTTAGAAGTGGACATTTTTGATAAAATAACTAACATGGGCCCAATTGGGCAGTGGCAAAACCAAAGCCATGGCTATTTCTCTTTTCCAAAATTAGAGGGTGAAATTAAGCCTAGAATGATGTTTAGGGGGAAAGAAGTTTTAACTTGGAGTTTGAACAACTACCTCGGATTAGCAAACCATCCAGAAGTACGTAAGGCTGATGCGGATGCTGCTGCTGAGTTTGGTATGGCATACCCAATGGGCGCAAGAATGATGAGCGGGCAAACTCGCAAACATGAGGAACTTGAGGAAAAACTTGCAAAGTTTGTTGGAAAGCAATCGGCCTACCTTTTAAACTTTGGCTACCAAGGAATGGTTTCAATTATCGACACCATGGTATCGCGTAATGACACCATCGTTTACGATTCTGAATCGCATGCCTGCATTATGGACGGAGTTTTCCTACATAAAGCTAAAGGTGGAAAGAGCTTTGTTTTCCCACATAACAATATTGAGAAATGTGAGAAAATGCTTGGCTTTGCAAAGAAAAACGCTGAGCAAA
>CAZTVY010000215.1:0-5124 GCA_964617235.1 uncultured Rikenellaceae bacterium
ATCCTCATCAGTAGCAGTTGGGCTACTTTCAACCTCCTTCGCATTGTTGGCGTAAAGCGCATAGGGAACCGCTTGTAGAGGCTGAGCACCTAACTCTGTATATGTTGTGGCAGAACCCACCTTAATTTCAGCTTTCATGGTTATTTGATCATTGCCCCAAGGAACATCGGCAAGTAATCCAACCTTATCAACCCCTTCGCCAACTATCACATTGATTAATCCCTGAACTGTAGAAGTTACATTGTGTACCTCCTGATAATGGTTAATTAGCCCATTGCTGCTAGTTAGGGTTATTCTCAGCTGAGCAGCCTGACCACCCAGAATCTGTCCACTATTGTTGCGTAAAACCGCTTGATAACTGAACCCTGCTGGGGTTTGAGCATGTGTTGTTACCAGAACAACCAAGCCTAATAAGAAAATTAATAGTTTTTTCATCATTACTAACCTTTAATCATTTTCAATCTTTAAAATTAAAAAACAATACTATTATATAGTAGAGAATTTTCTTTTTTTTACAAGGATTGTATTCTATTTTGAATTTCCTTTAAAACAGGCTTAATCTGTTTATTAAGTTCTTCCGTATAAGCACTGGCTGCTCTTTGCTTTGTAGGTTCTAACCCTTCTATTTTCTGAAGCAGCCCTGCAATATGATATATTTTAAACTGGTTAAATGCCGATTTCATCTTATGGGCCACCGCCGATGCTTTCTCAATGTCCTTTGTTTTAACAAATTTGTTTAAATCGTCAATATTTTTGTAGGTATTGTCAAGAAATGATGCAAGAATTAGTCGGAGCGATTCGGTGTCGCCACCGGCAAAACGGTATACATCAGAGAGGTCGAGTTGCTCCGTTGTTTTTTTAATTGTTTTTGAGGCAGAATCCTTGGTTTTTAATCGTTTCTCAGAGCCAACTAATGGTGCTAAAACGTTGAAAAGATCATCTTCAATAAAAGGCTTTATTAGGTATCCAGAAAATCCCCTAGAGGTAAAATGTTCCGGATTATCAACCATATTATTCGCTGTTAATGCAATTACTGGAGTAACGATGCTTAAATTTTCAACCAATTTAGCAACATCATAACCGCTTATCCCAGGCATCTGAATATCCGTTAAAATTGCACTATAGTTGGTTAACTGAAGGTTTTCCTTCAAATTCTCAGCACTAGGTATGGAATCTACAATAAGTCCAAGGCTCTTAGCCATTTCAACAACAATAAGCCTATTTACTTCATCGTCATCAATTATAAGTATTCTTGTATTTTCAGGAATACAATAGTCAACCAATGTTGGCTTATGCTCTGCTACTCCCTGCAATCGGTATGGAATAATTACTTTAACAGTAGTGCCTTCCTGAGGGCTACTCTGCAAAGTAACCTCCCCGCCCTGTAGTTCTGTAAGTTTTTTTACTATGGTTAACCCAAGCCCTGTACCACCATACTTGCGAACAATAGAACTGTCGGCTTGAGTAAATTCTTCAAATATTAATGCCTGTTGATTTTCTGGGATTCCAACACCTGTATCGGCAACAGTAATGGCCAATTTTGCAAATTCCTCGGTTTGTTTTCCCAAGAAAATACTTACAATTACACTTCCGCTGTCAGTAAATTTAATGGCATTACTCAACAAATTCATAATAATTTGCCGTAGCCTAAATGTATCACCCCATAGTTCATGAGGTATTTGTGGGTCCACATTTAAAAGCAAATTCAATCCTTTTTCAGCGGCTTTTGGGGTGAAAAATTCCACAACATCATTTAGCAAAGTTCTTGGTTCAAAACGAATATTGTCGAGCCTAAGTTGACCCGACTCCAACTTGGAGTAATCTAAGATATCGTTAATAACCGACAGCAGATGGTCGGCAGAAGAAGAAAGCGTGTCAACGTAGTTTTTTTGCTTATCAACTAAATCAGTCTTTTTTAATTGGCGTGCAATTCCGATTATGGCACTTAATGGCGTTCTTATCTCATGGCTCATATTGGCAAGGAACTGCTCTTTAACCCGAAGTAAGCGCTCAGCATATTGCTTAGACTCGAATAATTGGTGTCTATACTGATTGCTTCTGGATATATCCCTAAAAATTATAGCCAAAAGCAGTAAGAGCATTATAAACGTAATAGCCCCAAGCGCAAGTACTTTAATTATTGATTTATTGACTACCTGCTGGATTTCCATAGATTGGGTTAACGATGCAGAGAGTTCATCCTTCTCTAACAATCCAATGACCGAACGGATTTTCTCCATAACATTTCGGTCCTTATCTAGCAGTTCCAACTCTTTTGCACTGAGGCTAATTCTATACTCGCGTTGCTCAACTCTAATTCTGCTTAGAACATTTACAAGATTGTTAATAATAGAATCGGTTATACTTGGAGCAATAGGGATTGTATCCTGCCTTGTTTCGACTTTTATTTTTGTGGCAATGGAGTCAACTTCCTCAGAACCAACAAAAAAGTTTTTAATTTTACCTATAATTCCTTTTTCTATCTTTTTCTGAGCCAACAGGGTATCGCGCTCCGAGGTTGTTACAGTAGTAACCTTGCGTATGGCCTTTGTTTTTTGAAACGACTTTTCGGCAGAAGATATTTGCCTTAGGGCTTCGTCGTAAAAACGCTCAGTATTTTCGTCCTGCCGAATTTGAATAAGTTCATCAACAATTTCCCGTTTACTTTTAAGTAATTTAGTTATTTGTGCAACTTTTTTCTTTTGCTCAGGGTTATTACTGGTTAACCGCTCTAATGATTTTAGCGCTGTATTAATTTTCTTTTGTTTCGATGTGTAATGCTCTAAATATGCTGGGTTATTAGTAAGCACATAGGTTCGAATATCTGTTTCCTCGCCATATATCTCTGTAATAATTGCATTTATTAGCACTAGTTTCTGTCCGGGTTCACTCAACCCCTGACGGGTTAAGTTTAAGTCCATGAATCCCTTGTAGGTGATAATAAGGGAGGTAATTGAGAATCCCAAAAGGATTGCAAAACCAAAAACTACTTTTGGTTTTATCCACGAACCATGCTTTTTCTCTAATACCTCAGTCATCCTTAAATTTGCATTTTCAAAATTAACCTAAATAATTAATACTGATAGCTTGAGCAATAAAAAATCCGGACAGCCGTCCGGATTCCGGGTTGCTATGCTACAAAAGCTATCGTGAATACATCGAAACACCCAAACTGAGCGAGATAAACAGAGGATTATCGCCAATAGGCGGTAACATAAAGAACGATACCTTGGCTTTAGGCTTAGGTGCTAGTTTGTTCATTGTTGCACTGTAACTTGTAAAATCTATATCGAATCCAAACCCTCCGGCATTAAATTGTGCCTGAGTATCTGTATCGTAAGTGGCGTTATCGGGAAAACCCGTTACTTTTATTACAGCAGAAGTTGAGGTGTAATTCAAATTGAGCGACGGTCTGTATTTCAGAGTCAATGCCGCACCCTTCCAATTTCCTTTATCAACAAATTTGCCTAAACCAATTGTCCAACCCAGATTTAGGTTTATGAGCATAGTTAATGTGGCGGAATTTACATCCATACTTGTTGTAATTGGGGGCATTGTTGTCGACATTTTATATTTAAAAGCGTAAATCATCATATCGTACCCCCAGCCATAATTATAGGTATTCCAAGTCGATAGCCCCGTTTTGTATTCTGGTATTTTTAGGTTAATCCAGTTCATTGCAGCAGAGCCACCACCACCATAACCATCCATTTTGCCATAATCCTTTAAATCCAACCTAAAGTATAACCCGGTTGCCATATACGAGGTATACATAATAGTTCCGCCGCGGGCTAACCATTCTTGTCTCAAGGCTTCTGACTCATCCACCTTTTCAGTTGTAAAGCCTATGGTTAAATTATCTTTTCCAACAATGGTTTGTTTTTGCCATTTTCCATCAACTAAAACGCTATCTTGAGATGCTGCAATCTCATCAGATTTAGCCTCCTCACCGCTAATAAGTTTAATGTATATTCCTTTAAAATGAAATCCGACCTCAAACTCGTATGCCTGATTAGGTTTGGGGCGAAAAAAGATTGACGTAGGCTGGCTAAGGCTGTAACGACAATCGATACGGGCAGTTTTAAAGTACTCCAATGGCACATTTACCGAAATCTCGCCCCCATTCTTTATCACATATTCATTCCCTTGAATTTGTATTTTAATTTTAGCCGCAGAACCTTGAAATTTTGATGGCCGAACAAACTTTAATGTTACCATTTCCTGTGCCCCTGCATTGAAAATTATCAACATCAGGGCAAATGCAAATATCTTTTTCATAGGCGTAGGATTTTGGAGTACAACTACTTAAAGTTACGTCGATGTAATGATTTGTCAAGTTTTTTAAATTGTTTTTTGATGGCTATCCCAAGGATTATTATTAATCTGAGATTACGTTAGACAAATATGCTATTTGAAGAGATAAAAAAAGCCCCTAGTTTCCTAGGAGCTAATACTTTCAGAGTAGTTAAAAATTACATATTCAAGTTGATTGCAACAACCTCTTTGATTTCTGGAACGTCACGCTTAATAGCCTGTTCTACCCCATTCTTCAAAGTCATAATGCTGTATGGACAACTACCGCATGCACCATGAAGTTTTACTTTTACAATATTATCGTCGGTTACTTCTACCAAAGAAATATCTCCACCATCGTTCTGAAGGAATGGACGGATAACTTCAATTGCAACACTTACTTTCTTGAAAATTTCTTCTTTTGCTGACATTGTGTAAATTATTAATGGTTAATTATTTATGTTGAACGTTTACGATACTTGTTGGTGGAAGGTTTCTGTTTCGAATTGTAACCTGTTCCATTACGTTGTTAGCTAGTTTATCGAAAGCCTCGGCAACTATTGATGTATGAAGCGCAACAGGCTCGCCGTAATCGCCACCTTCACGGATGCTCTGAACTATTGGTATTTGACCCAGTAGTGGCAATTTCATACGCTCTGCTAGTTTTTTACAACCTTCCTTTCCAAATATGTAGTACTTGTTATTTGGGAGTTCCTCGGGCGTAAACCAAGCCATATTCTCAACTAAACCAAGAACTGGAACCTTAATGTTTTCGCTTGTAAACATACTTATTCCCTTAACAGCATCAGCTAAGGCAACCTCCTGTGGAGT
>CAZTVY010000216.1:0-5115 GCA_964617235.1 uncultured Rikenellaceae bacterium
ATTGATTCTTGAGTGAATGTTTGATTGGAGTCGTCTTTCGTTTTCTTTTTCTTGTCTTTTTTCTTTTTCTTATCCGATTTTTTACTTTTTTGCCCCATTGTTTTCCACCAAATCAGGTAAACAACTGCGGTTATTACCCACACAGGCCAAATTTTCATAAAGAAAATAAGCACCCATACAATCCCTTTCCAACCAGCGTGTAGGGCTTCCTTTACTTTTTGCCAGAAACTGGGCATCTCATCGGGTGTGTACTTGAATTCAAGTTTTTGGTAGAAGTAAAGCGATATTGTGCTTAAATTAACCTGATGGTCGATGTATTTCATTCTCCCTTCGGCCGATTCAATCTCGGCGCGGATTTCACCTAGTTTATTTTCGATTTTAAGAATATCCTCAATATTGCTGGTTTTGCGAAGTAAATCGAGGTATGTTTTCTCAACCTTGCGCTTGTTTTCCATTCGGGTTTTAACGTCGATATACTCCTCGGTAACATCCTGTGTGTAGATGTTTTGATAATCGACACGTTTAGCCACAGTGGTTAGCAATTTTAACAGACCATTGAATCCTGTGGCGGGAACTTTTATTTCCATGTTGTTCCCAAGCTGTAAATCGGATTGTTGGAAACCTTCACTGGTAATATATGCTTTGGATGCAACTATTATGGAATCAATCTGTTTTTTCGATTTTGCATAGTCAACCACCTCCATACTAACATTGGCTGTTTTAATAATTTTTGGTGCAATCTCGCTAGACTCATTTCTAAAACTGGCCTTATCGGCTTGGTAATCTTGTCTGGTTGCCACAGGTGCTGCTTCATAATCGGTGGCAACATCCATTAAGGCAGTTTCCTCAGACTTGTAGGAACTTTTATTGCTATTGCAACCAATAAGGATTGCTATTAGCATAATAGATGTAACGAAGATTGACTTTTTCATATGGTTAATTAAGTTATTCGGTTATTGAGTTTATAAGAATAGCGTGTTCTATTATTAACGTATCTAAATCTGAAATATTTAGCTACTTCCTAACTACTTTTATGGTTTCATCAAACACCTCTACAGTATCTCCATTCCTGAGCTTGGCTCTCTTGCGTGTTTCAACCTGGCCATTAACGGTAACATCGCCATTCTCTACCAAAAAGTGTGCCTCTCCACCTGAGTTTGCCAAACGGCAAGCCTTCAAAAGTTGGTCAAGCTGAATATACTCCGATTCAATTTGAAATTCCTGCATACAATACGTTTTAAAATTCAATCAAATTTAGTTGATTTTTTGTTCTGTGTAAAATTCATTTTGGAATAGTTGGTTTTAATTAAGTGAATACCCCCTAAAGGGTTTTAAACCCTTTAGGGGGGTGGGTAATTTCAACTAACCAGACCATTTTTGTATTGCAATAAAAGTCACTAATTTTAAGCGTTTTTATATTGATACTTTTTGTTTATGGAAAATTTAAATCTTTCGTTAATAGTTCCTGTTTATAATCGCCCCAACGAGATTGAGGAGTTGCTGGATAGCTTGTCGAAACAAACCGATAGGGATTTTGAAATTGTAATTGTTGAGGATGGATCAACCATAACTTGCACTGAGCAAATTGAAAAATATAAATCGGTTTTCGATATAAAATATTTCTTTAAACCCAATACTGGTCCAGGGCAATCGCGTAATTACGGAATGGAGCGCGCAAGTGGTAATTACTTTATAATATTGGATTCCGACTGTATTATCCCCAGCGGATACATTGCAACTGTGCGAAAATCGCTTAGTGAGAACTACGTTGATACCTTTGGAGGTCCCGATAGAGCCGACAAATCGTTTACAAACCTTCAGCAAGCAGTAGATTACTCAATGACTTCATTTTTTACAACAGGCGGCATACGTGGCGGTAAAAAGCAACTGGATAAGTACTATCCACGCAGTTTCAATATGGGGATATCCAAGGAGGTTTTTCAAAAGACCGGAGGTTTTCCTTCGGTACGTTACGCTGCAAGTAAAGCGGCAGGCGAGGATATTGAGTTGAGTATCAATATTTACAAGCAGGGATTTAAAATTGGGCTGATAAGCGATGCCTATGTTTACCATAAACGCCGAACCAGTATAAAGCAGTTTTACCGTCAGGTATATAACTTTGGGTATGCGAGAGTAACACTGTCGCGTAGGAATAAAGGAACGTTGAAGTTGGTTCATCTTTTGCCATTGGCATTTACGCTTGGTTCTGTAGGGCTAATTATCTGTGCAATATTTATTTCGTGGATGTTCCTATTACCGTTGATGCTATTTATGTTGCTGGTTAATTTTGATGCAATTATTCGTAAACGCAGCCTGTTAATTGGTAAACTTGCAATGTTCATCAGTCTTATCCAACTATATGGCTATGGACTTGGGTTTATGAAAGGCGTTTGGGATGTAATGAGAGGAAAATCAATTGGACAATAGGTTAATAAGTTAATAAGTCAATTCCAAAGTCACAATATTTACTTTCAACCAATAACTAAAATGATTCCAAATCACCGCATAGTAGAACTTGCCACTGAGGTTGGGTTTGATGCCTGCGGAGTTAGCGTTGCTACAGAGTTGGTTGAGGAGAGGGCGCGTTTAGCCGATTGGATTTCCAACGGACATCACGCAGAAATGGCCTATATGGCCAAGAATTTTGAAATGCGTTTGAATCCCGCATTGATTGTTCCCAATGCAAAATCGGTCATTAGCGTTTTGCTTAGCTATAAACGAGAGGATTTATCCATAATTAAAAATTCTCCGAAAATATCGCGATACGCGCTTGGCCCCGATTACCACATGGTAATAAAATCTATGCTTTTTGATTTGTTAAGCCGAATTAGAGCGGAGTCTGGTGTTGCAAATGGACGAGCATTTGTTGACTCTGCTCCAGTTTTGGAACGTGCTTGGGCTGTGAAATCTGGTTTAGGTTGGATTGGGAAAAACTCAAATCTTATTAACCCTGCTCTTGGGTCATACGTTTTTATTGGTGAACTGATTGTTGATGTTGAGATAGAACCTGCAAGTTTTGAGATTTCTAATAGGTGCGGGAATTGTTCACAATGTATGGACGCTTGCCCTACTGGTGCAATTATAGAGCCTAAGGTTGTTGATGCCAATAAATGTATTTCATACATCAATATTGAGAAAAAAACTCCGTTAACCGAGCAGGAGAATTCAATGCTAAATAATTGGTGTTTTGGTTGCGATATTTGCCAGGAGGCCTGTCCTTGGAACAAAAAGGCTACAATTAAAAATCATCCTCAACTCCAGAACGAAAAGTTGAATGAATTGTTACCCGAGCAGTTCGTTGGTGTGTCAGAAACTGAATTCGGGGAATTATTTGCCGAAACGCCGTTAATGCGTGCTGGCTATAAAAAGGTAATGTTGGCCGCAAAGAGCATTCTTCAACAAAAATAAAAACTGCGAAACCAAAAGGTCTCGCAGTTTTTGTTTTGGATATCTAAATTATTAGTACCTGTAGTGCTCTGGTTTATATGGACCTTCAACTTTAACACCAATGTAATCGGCCTGTTTTTGACTTAACTTGGTTAGTTTAACGCCAATTTGCTCAAGGTGTAGGCGAGCAACTTCCTCGTCGAGTTCCTTTGGTAAGCGGTAAACATCAACATCAAGTTTCTTTGTCCAAAGTTCAATTTGGGCAAGGGTTTGATTGCTAAAGCTGTTGCTCATCACAAAACTTGGGTGACCGGTTGCGCATCCAAGGTTTACCAAGCGACCCTCGGCAAGTAGAAACATCGATTTTCCATCGGGGAAGTAGTACTGGTCAACCTGTGGTTTAACGGTTACCTTCTTAATGTTCTTATCGTTATTTAGCCTATCAACTTGAATTTCGTTATCGAAGTGACCAATGTTGCAAACAATTGCTTGGTCCTTCATTTTGTACATGTGCTCAAGGGTGATGATATCGCAGTTACCAGTAGTTGTAACGTAGATGTTACCTTCGTCAAGAGCATCCTCTAGAGGTTTGATTTCAAAACCCTCCATTGCTGCTTGTAATGCGCAAATTGGGTCTATTTCAGTTACAATAACGCGCGAACCGTATGAGCGCATGCTCTTGGCACAACCTTTACCAACATCACCATAGCCGCAAACAACCACCACTTTACCCGCAAGCATAACATCGGTGGCGCGCTTAATACCATCGGCTAACGATTCACGGCAGCCGTAAAGGTTGTCGAATTTACTCTTAGTAACCGAGTCGTTAACGTTGATTGCAGGAACAAGCAACTCGTTACGCTCCTTCATTTGGTATAACCTATGAACTCCAGTGGTTGTTTCCTCCGAAACTCCCTTCCACTCTTTAACAAGGTTGTGCCATTTGTTTGGTTCTTTTGCAAGAGTTTCTTTCAGTAGATTTAGAATAACTCCTTCCTCGTGGCTTTCTGCCTTGCGATTTAGGAATTCCTTATTGTTTTCGGCCTTGTAACCCCAGTGAATAAGTAGGGTGGCATCGCCACCATCGTCAACAATTAAGTTTGGACCTTGGCTGTTTGGGAACGATAAGGCCTGTTCTGTACACCACCAGTATTCCTCAAGGGTTTCGCCTTTCCAAGCAAAAACAGGAATTCCTGCTGCGGCTATTGCAGCAGCAGCGTGGTCCTGAGTTGAAAAGATGTTACAACTAGCCCAGCGTACATCTGCACCAAGTTCTTTTAAGGTTTCAATCAGCACAGCAGTTTGGATAGTCATATGCAGAGAGCCCATAATACGAGCACCTTTAAGCGGTTTTTGAGTGCCAAACTTTTTGCGGATAGCCATTAATCCGGGCATTTCCTTCTCGGCTATTTCAATTTCTTTTCTTCCCCAATCGGCAAGTTTAATGTCCTTTACCTTGTAGGGTAAGGATGATGTTTTTGCTTGTTCCATTATGTTGTTATTAAATTTTGATAACTACTTTGTTGAACGCAAAGTTAGGAATAAGTTTTGAAATGAGTAGGAATTGTGTCCTTTTAGGACTTCAATGGCCATTTCCTTGTCTTTGTCAAGTTGAAGTTTTAGTTGTTCAACTGAAGGAAATCGCTTTTCGTTGCGTAAACGCTTTATTAATGCAATTTCGATACCTGAGTTGTATATTTCTTTATCGAAATCAAAAATATGTACCTC
>CAZTVY010000217.1:0-5097 GCA_964617235.1 uncultured Rikenellaceae bacterium
GTAACCTCTTTCTTTAAATCATTATTCAACTGCATTACACCTACCATTGCTTTCGATAGGTTTGAAATTTCCTTGTGGAATGCAACCATCTTTTCGCTGTTTTGAACAGGAATAGTATTGTTGTTAAGCGCTTTAACGTTGAATTTTGCTGGTTTTGCAAGTGGCTTAACATTGCCATTCTGTACCATCGCAAATTCAACTGAGTATGTTCCAGGAAGCACATAAACGTTTCCATTCCTTTTTGCAAAAGGATCGAACTTGTCGTTTTTTTGAATTCTTGTATTATCGTAGCATAAGTCCCAGTTGAAGCGCTGAATTCCTTGAGATGGACTCTGAGTCATTGTCCTGATAACTGAACCTTCGTTATCGCGAATGGTTACCAGTAAATATGCTGGAACTTCGTTCTTTTCTACTTCAAGTTCAGCAAAACTTGGTTGCGGAATTGGCTTGCTATCCTTAAATAGCTTCTTTTCTGCTTCTTGGCGGGTTTCTTTTTTTGTTTTGGGAACATCCTTTAAGTAAAGCGTGAAGGTTGCTCCGAATTCTGGGTTTGGTGCTGTATAGTAAGTTGCACCTTGACCGTACTTTTTGCCTGTTTGAATGTAGAGCAACACATCTTTTACAGCAAAAAGATGACTCTCGCTGTTTGGAAGGTCGCCAGTTAGTTCGCGGAGTGGGGCGTAGTTGTCGAGAATGTAAAAACCTCGTCCAAATGTTGCTAGAACTAAATCGCATTCGCGTTTCTGAATTTCCATATCGTAAACAGCTACGGAGGGTAAGCCCGATTTGAACTCAACCCAGCTTTGTCCACCGTTAATGGAGAAGAATGCTCCAAACTCAGTTCCAACAAATAATAGGTCAGGTTTCACGAAGTCTTGCTCAATGGTATGAACAGAACCATTCTCTGGAAGATTTGCAGATATTGAAGTCCATGTTTTCCCTTTATCGCTACTCTTAAGTATGTATGGTTTAAAATCGTCGCGTTTAAGGTTGCGGAGCGATGCAAAAACTACATTCTCATCGAAGCGTGATGCAAAGATATCGCTTACATAGCTGTATTCCGGTACACCTGGGAAGTTTGATACTTTTCTCCATGTTTTGCCAGCATCTTCGGTAATTTGAATTAAGCCATCGTCGGTACCTACATAAATCAAATTTTCCTTAACAGGCGATTCATCCAACGAAACAATTGTTCCGAATAACGATGTGGAAACATCCTTAGCAACAGCATCAATACTCCAGAACTTACCCATTACAGGCCAAGTGTTACGGTCTATTTGTGCCGTTAAGTCCTCAGAAATAACCTGCCATGTATTACCACGGTCGTCGCTACGGAAAAGTTTGTTGGCTGCAAAGTATAGTCGGGTAGGAGAGTGAGGGCTGATGATAAGCGGTGAGTCCCAGTTCCAGCGGTAAGTTTTTTCGCCTTTACGGGGTTGAGGCTTGATGTAGATTGTTTCGCCAGTTTTCTTATCGTATCGAACTAAATTTCCATACTGCCATTCCGAGTAAACTATATCGGGGTTTGTTGGGTCAACTCTCGACCAGAAACCATCTCCACCAACAGTTACAATCCATTCGCCGCTGGTAACACCTCCGCTCGATACATTTTTGGATGGACCGCCAAGTGTGTTATTGTCTTGGGTTCCACCGTAAACATTGTAGAATGGTTCCGCATTATCAGTTGTTACTCTGTAGAATTGAGTTACAGGGAGGTTGGAAACTTGGTACCACTCACCTTGGTCAATATTATAGGTGATGTAAATACCACCATCGCCACCAATCATTACGTGCTTGTTATCGTTAGGGTCAATCCAAAGTGCATGGTCATCAACGTGTCTATCATTATTACTTATTGCAGACCAATTTTTACCTCCATCAACAGTAACAAATGAGAAAGTTTCAACGGAATAAACCTTGTCGAATTGCACTGGGTCGCAGAATATTTCATTGTAGTATTGTCCGCTCGATGCGTGGTCGCTCATTTTTACCCACGATTCACCTCTGTTTGCAGAGCGATAAAATCCGCTAGCATCGTTTGCTGCCTCAATAATCGCGTAAATCACATCGGGGTTTTGATGAGAAATAGCTATTCCAATACCGCCCATATCTTCGGAAGGAAGACCATCCGTTAATTTGTGCCAAGTTTTACCACCATCTTCGGACTTATGAATTGCAGATTCAGGTCCACCTCCAATCTTGGTGAAAACGTGTCTGCGACGTTGTTCCGATGTTGCATAAAGAATATCGGGATTGCGTGGGTCGCAAATAATGTTGTTGATACCAGTATTTTCGCTGATGTTAAGAATTTTCTCCCATTTTTTACCGCCATCAGTGGTTTTGTATAAACCTCTATCGCCTCCTGGTCCCCAAGCAGAGCCTTCGGCAGCAACATAAACCGTGTTAGAATTTCTAGGGTCAATAAGAATCATGCCTATTTGACGGCTTTCCTTTAAACCCATATTCTCCCAAGATTTTCCTCCGTTAACTGATTTGTAAACACCATTTCCGTAGCCAAGTGCACGTTGATGATTGTTCTCTCCAGTTCCAGCCCAAATTATATTTGAATTATTTGGGTCCATTGCCAAGCAGCCAATGGAGTAGGCTCCATAATTATCAAAAATAGGCTCAAAGGTTATCCCTTTATTTGTTGTTTTCCAGATATGTCCGCTCGATACTGCCACATAGAATTCGGAGTGATTTTTTGGGTTGACCGCAAAATCGGAAATACGTCCCGATGTAAATGCAGGCCCAATTCCCCTAAATTTTAATCCAGAAACTAGGCTGCTTTTTATCAGGGAGTCTTTTATTTCAACCTTTTTGGAGTCCTTTTTTGCCTCTTTCTTTTGCCCCAGTGTGAGTAATGGCGAAAGTAGCATTACCGTTAGCATAAATATGATGCTAACCTTAGCGAAGGTTTTGGTTATTTCCATTTTATTCAGGTTTAGGTTAAATATAAGTTTTTAACTATCTAAAATTTAGACATTTTTTTTTAGATAGGTTTAACAGTTTGTTGGAAATTGTGTTGTAATGATTCAAAAGAATATTGTATTTGCGATGAAATTACTAACTTCGTAGCATAATCAAAGGTTGATTAACCTATATGGATGATGACCCGAAAAATAAGAGTATCGGCTATTTCGTATTTAAACACTGCACCGTTTGTATACGGCTTGCAGCATTCTGATATTTTACAAAACATCGATATTGCTTTTGATTATCCTTCCGAGTGTGCACGAAAATTACAGCAAAATGAGTCTGATATAGGTATTATCCCTGTTGCAGCATTGCTGTCGCTTCCAAAGTACGAGATTATATCCAACTATTGTATTGGTGCTGTTGGTGCAGTTAGAACAGTGGCTTTGTTTAGCAATTCTCCGCTGGAAAAAATCGAAAGGATATATCTCGATTATCAATCCCGAACCTCAGTGAATTTGGCTAAGATTCTAAGCAAGAATTATTGGAAAATTACTCCAGAATGGATGCCATTTACCCCATCGCAGGATGCTAACGGACTTGAGCCACACGAGGGTCTTGTTATTATTGGCGATAGGGTTTTTAATTCCGAAAAGCACTATAAGTACTGCTATGATTTAGCAGAGGAGTGGTTCAAGTTTACTGGATTGCCTTTTGTTTTTGCGGTTTGGGCTTCGGTTAAGACTTTGGATAATAATTTTATTGATTCATTTAATAGTGCTCTTAGTCTTGGTTTACAGAATATTCCTTTATCGGTCGATAACTTTAACCTTAAATATATAGATAGGGCAGAGGCTATTGATTATTTGAACAAGAATATCTCCTATAATTTGGATGATAGCAAGAAAAAGGCCATTGAGATGTTCTTGAATCAAGTTAAAGAGGTAAATTTATAGTGATAACTTTATAATACTTTTCTGCCGATGATTGCAATCTTCTACAAGGCTTTCAACAAAATTGTTCACGAGATTGATGCTGAGCGCTTGGCTGAAATCGATTATGAGGATTTACTTTGGATTGACTTAGCTAATCCAACGGATGATGAACGGGAAGCTGTAGAGATTTTCTTTAATATAAATCTTCAAACTCGTCAGCAGGTAGAGGAGATTGAGAGTTCGTCGCGGTACTTTGAGACTGAAAATTTGATTAATGCCAACTCAAACTTCCTTATTAATAGGGATAATGTATATATATCTGAACCTGTGTCTTTTACGTTGAAAGATGGTATTCTGATATCGCTGCGAACAGCAGATTTAAGGGCGTTTTCGGACACCATTCGCAAGGTTTACTCCAACCACAAGGCATACCCAACGGGATACCATACGCTTATTGCACTTCTGGAGACTCGTATCGATTTGGATGCTGATATGGTTGAGGCATTGGCAAAGGAAATTGCGACTTTAACCAAGAAACTTAGGATTGCAGAGGAGTTGGACGAGGAGTTAATCTTGGAGATTAATAAATTGCAGGAAAACACAATGTTAATCCGAGAGAACTTTATGGACAAGCAGCGCGTGGTAAGCGGAATTCTTAAAAGCGAGCGTTTCCCCAACGATACATATCCCAAATTAAACATTATGACCCGCGACATTGGTTCGCTTATTAACCATACCGACTTTAGCTTTGAGCGTTTGGAGTATTTGCAGAACACATTCTTGGGTCTTATCAACATTGAGCAGAACAAGATTATAAAGATATTTACCGTGGTTTCGGTGGTGTTTATGCCACCTACTCTAATTGCCTCGGTTTACGGAATGAATTTTACATTATTCCCAGAAATAAAGTGGACCTATGGTTATCCATTTGCTCTGGCCTTGATGCTTTTATCATCCTTAACTACTTTGTTTATATTTAAGAAAAGGAAGTGGCTTTGAGATTAGAAAGTAAAGACCTTATAAACAGGATAAAAAAGAATACAATGAATATTTCAAGTTTAAGTTGGCTTAAGTTTATAGCAGTTATTGGATTGTTCCTATCATTGGGATTGATTTCTAGCGCTCAATCCGATAGTAGTTCCAAGTTGGTTTATAAAATCAACATAAAGGAAAGTATTATGCCTGCGGCTTGGCGACAGGTTAAGGTTGGTTTTGAGGAGGCAAACAGGCAAAATGCCGATATCAT
>CAZTVY010000218.1:0-5087 GCA_964617235.1 uncultured Rikenellaceae bacterium
AGGCCCGCGGATTGGCTTTTATAAATCAGGTGATAAAGGATTACAACCTGTTTCATAAATTCGATGATGTAATAATAAGCATTCCCCGTACTGTTGTCATTAGCACAGACTTGTTCGATGAGTTTATGGAGTCCAACAACCTGTACGGAATAGCTTTGCAGGATATTGAGGATGAGATTGTTTTAGAGGCATTTGTATCGGCAAAACTTCCGGAAAGGTTAAAAATTGATTTGCGGAAAGTAATATCTGTATTTAAGCGTCCGTTGGCTGTACGCTCTTCGAGTAAGTTAGAAGATTCACATTATCAACCATTTGCGGGTATTTACTCAACCTATATGGTTCCTCGCTCCGAGGACTCCGAACAAATGCTTCGAATGCTTTGTAGTGCCATTAAAGCTGTGTATGCCTCGGTGTTTTTTAGGGCTAGTAAGGCTTATATGAATGCAACCCAGAATGTTATTGACGAGGAGAAAATGGGAATTGTAATTCAGGAGATATGTGGTAATGAGTATGGAAATTTGTATTTGCCAACACTCTCCGGAGTGGCCCGAAGCATCAACTTTTACCCAATTGGCTCTGAGAAGCCAGAGGATGGAATAGCAACTATTGGTTTTGGCTTGGGAAAACTGATTGTAGATGGTGGTGTTTCGCTTCGGTTTTCGCCTAAATATCCAAAGAAAATACTCCAGCTATCTTCTCCAGAGATGGCGTTGAAACAAACGCAGAAAAACTTTTATGCGCTTAATACCGATCCTGCATCATTCTCACCACAAGTCGATGATGGTACAAACCTAATCAATCTTGATATTAAAGAGGCAATCGGAATACCCGATCTGAAAATGGTCGTGTCAACATACGATCATCTAAATGGAGTTTTAAACGATGGATATGCCGATGAAGGAATAAAACTTGTCACTTTCTCGGGCATCCTTAAGCACAATACTTTCCCTTTAAGCAAAATTTTAACGAATTTACTAGAGATTGGGCAAAAGGAAATGAACTCTCATATTGAGATTGAATTTGCCTTAAACCTGAACACCCCTAATGGTATGCCAAAGATATTCAACTTTTTGCAGATTAGGCCTATAGTGGAAGGTGTACAGGGTGAGGTGATAAATTGGGATGAAGTGGACTACTCAAAGGCAATAGTACATTCAAAGTCTGCGCTTGGGCATGGAATTATTCCAGATATATATGATCTTGTGTATGTCAAGCCCGAAATGTTCGATCCAGCAAAAACTCTTGAAATTGCCAAGCAGGTAGAAGCTGTTAACAATCGGTTTTTAGATCTCAAAAAGAACTATGTGCTTGTTGGCCCTGGTCGATGGGGCAGTAGCGATCCTTGGTTGGGGATTCCTATTAAGTGGTCGCAAATCTCGGAAGCAAGGGTAATTGTAGAAGCTGGACTTGAGAACTTCAGGGTTGAACCGAGTCAGGGCACGCATTTCTTTCAGAACCTAACATCATTTGGCGTGGCCTACCTTACAGTGAATCCCTACATGAACGATGGTTTATTTAATATAGGTCTGATTGAAACAGCAACAGTTTTTTTAGAAACAGATTTCATTAGGTGTGTAACATTTGCTAAACCGCTGACTATTCAGGTAGATGGGAGAAATAATATTGGTGTCATTTTGAAAGCGGAATAGCTCATTTAGGTTACAAATTTAAATATATTGTAAAAAACTGTTTAACATCATATTTTTAAGTGATCTTTTTCTTTTGAAATGTCATTATTAAGATTCAAATTTGAACAACTTTTTAGGGGTAGAAAACCCGTTAAAAATAAACATTGTGTTTTACTAATTTAAAAAAATTAAGCAATGGATGTAAATAAATTAATGGCCGAACTGGAGAGAAAACACCCAGGTGAAAAAGAGTATCTTCAGGCTGTACACGAAGTTCTTGAGTCTGTAAAAGAAGTTTACGACAAGAACCCAAAATTCGAATCTGCAAAAATTATTGAGCGTATTGTAGAGCCCGATCGTATCTTTACTTTCAGAGTAACTTGGACTGACGATGAAGGTAACGTACAAACCAATATTGGTTATAGAGTACAGTTCAATGGCGCTATTGGACCATACAAAGGTGGCTTACGTTTCCACCCAAGCGTAACTCTTTCAACTCTTAAGTTCTTAGGTTTTGAGCAAACTTTCAAGAATGCACTTACAACACTTCCTATGGGTGGTGGTAAAGGTGGTTCTGACTTCAACCCAAAAGGCCGTAGCGATGCTGAAATTATGCGTTTCTGCCAAGCTTTCATGCTTGAACTTTGGAAGTTTATTGGTCCTGAAACCGACGTACCTGCTGGTGATATAGGTGTTGGTGGTCGCGAAATTGGCTTCTTGTATGGTATGTACAAGAAACTTGCTTGCGAGCACACTGGTGTTCTTACCGGTAAAGGTATGAACTGGGGTGGTTCCTTAATCCGTCCAGAAGCTACTGGTTTTGGTGGTATCTACTTTGTAGACCATATGTTAAAAACTCGCGGTATCAGCATTAAAGGTAAAACCGTTTCTGTATCTGGTTTCGGTAACGTAGCTTGGGGTGCTGCTCTTAAAGCTACTGAACTAGGTGCTAAAGTGGTTGCTATTTCTGGTCCTGATGGTTACATCTATGACGAGGCTGGTGTAAGCGGTGAGAAAATTGATTATATGCTAGAGTTACGTAACTCTAACCAAGATATAGTAGCTCCTTACGCTAAGAAATTCCCAGGAGCTAAGTTTATCGCTGGAAAAAAACCTTGGGAAGTTAAGGTTGATATCGCTCTTCCTTGCGCTATCCAAAACGAACTTAACGGTGATGATGCTGCTCTTCTAATTAAGAATGGTGTTACTTGTGTAGGTGAAATCTCAAATATGGGTTGCACTCCTGATGCTATTGAACTATTCATTAAGAATAAGATTCTTTACGCTCCTGGTAAAGCTGTAAACGCTGGTGGTGTTGCTACTTCTGGTCTTGAAATGAGCCAAAACAGTCTTAAGATGAACTGGACTCGCGAAGAGGTTGATATGCGTTTAAAACAAATTATGGAGAACATCCACTCTGCATGTGTTGAGCACGGTACTCAGAAAGATGGTTACATCAACTATGTTAATGGTGCAAACATTGCAGGTTTCATGAAGGTTGCTAATGCAATGGTTGATCTTGGTACTCTTTAATTCATAAATAGATATAGGAAAAGGAGCCTAACAGGCTCCTTTTTTTATTGATAACTATTTTTTTAGAGTTTTTGGATATTGCTTATTAGCCATCCTGAGTTATTTGAAGATCTACTGAACTCCTCCACGGTTATAATCCAACTAGAAAAGATTATTGAAAAAGTCACCTTTTCGATACTCTTTATCTGAATTGTTTTTTGTTCGAGACCTTTTATGAAAATCATGGTATTTGCCGTTGGGTTTGAAAGGTAGTAAATAGCATTATCGGCCTCATTTAGTTTTTTAAGATTGATAAAGCTTGTCTCGTGACTATTTGGTGCAATAAAATGTTTTTTGATACTATCAGCATTCGAAGCAAATAAACTCGACTCAACTCCATTGATTACCCAGCGAGCCGAACGGTCGGGTAGAACATCAGGAATCATCTCAACCTTAATTTGTGCTTCCTTCCCGAAGCATAAGATATTTACAAGGGCCTCTGCCTTTACTTGTCCTCCGTAAAGACTAATTTCTTTTGGCTGTTGATGGTTCGTTATAAATGCAATAAACTCTGTACAGGTTACTCTGTATGATGAGTCGTTGGAGTTGGTAAGCCTTTGGTCTTCCTGGTCGATTAGGTAAAAAAGATAAGCATTACGGGGAAATTTGCTGGCGAATTCTTCTGTGATTAAATTTCCTTTCCAATCGGTTTTATAGTTAAACCTATCAATAAATTCGCCGAACTGTTTAACCTGTAAGTAGTATTCCCTTGGTGTTTGGAGTTTATCATCAGTTACGCTGCTTTGCCCATTTGAAGAAATCTGGAACAGGATAGAGAATAATAAAAACAGACAAAATCTTAGATATTTCATCACACCTTCTTTGTTTCAGTTGCTTTGATATTACCTAGAAATACCCTCCATTTTTTCTCATTAAAGAACTTATCTTCAACAAGGTCAATAACAATCTCAATTTCTTTTTTTGTAACATCCTTGTAAACAAGATTATCCCCGGTAAACCCTGTGAATTCTTGAATCACGGTTGCCGATGAGTAGTATCTTCCATCGGGCCCTTTAGTAAAGCTTGATATGTATACAAGGTCGTAGAATTTGATAACCACGGCAGTGTATGGGAGCGATTTCAGCCTAGCAAGGTACTTCTCCATTGGGCGCGATTGTATTGTAACTGAACCATCGGGCATAATTACAGATGTTTGCATTTCGGCACCCTTGAAGAAAAGTTTTAGAGCCTCTTTCTCGGCCATATTTCGTTTTTCTGCGGGTTGATCCTTGCTACCAATGGTAACAATATGTTGCTGGAACTCCTCTACTTTTTGTTTAGTCTGCTCCTTGAATACATCGATGTCGGAATCGGAGAGGTTAATCTCATCGACAATTTTTGCCTCTTTGCTGCTGCTTGCAGTTTTAGATGGCTCCTGCGAGTGCGCTGTTGTTGCAATTCCAACCAGAAGAATAAGTAGTATTTGTCTCATAGACTGTAAAAATTGAAAACATTTAAAATTTATAGCTAATTCCAAACTTAATACCATATTTTGATAATCCAATCTTTTTGGCCGATGATGTATTGCCAAATCCATCGGTATAGGTATTGTCTTTTGAAATATTCGTTAAACCCCAAACCATCTCAGGTCCAACATAAATAGATGTGAAGTAGTTAATAGGGTAAGTAATGCCAATTGATGTCTTTAGGGCGAAATATAGGGGTGATGTTTCGATTTTACCCTTGCTATCGATGTTTGAACGAGCTTTATACCCCAAGGCAGGATTTGCATTGATTTGTAGCTGTTCTTCATATTGTTCGTAAAAACCGCTCGTGGCATAGCTACCCGTGGTTTTGTAAGTTGAATTGATGTTGAAAGACGCAATCAACCCTGCTTCGGCATAAAATCCCCACTTCTCGGGATTGCTATTGCTGTGAAAAACTAAT
>CAZTVY010000219.1:0-5084 GCA_964617235.1 uncultured Rikenellaceae bacterium
TATCACCTAAAGTATCCATTCCCTGAGTTTGAACTAAAGAAATTGGTGAGCGATTTTAAAATGCGCGATAACGAGTTAACCCGTCAAATGGAGGATTTGCTTGCGCAAGTTGAAACCGTTGAATCTGTTGAGCAGATTGAGAAAAATATTGCAGAGTTAAAATCACTTACCGAGTACTTTATGGATGGTAGGGTTGACCAGTGTAACTTGGGCATTACGAGATATCGTTCCTTGCTTAAATCTATTGAACTTGTTGAGTTGGAGAGTAGCCTAGGCGAGTTGAAGTACTATTTAAGATTAGGGGATAGGGCCATTTCTACCGTAAAAAAACCAACCACTAAGTCGGAATGTGCAAGAATAACTTCAACAGTAAACAACAAGGATAATGTTGTAATTAAGTACGATTACGATAACTGTTATGAAGATCCCGAAAATAATATTCTTGTAAAGTATAGGTTTGGTAATGAGGATGTTCAGAAGCCTTTCTATTTTGATATTGCCGTAAACAAAGCGTCAATTTTTGTTAGCGACCCATTTCATTTTACTACAACATCTAAAGACGAAGAAAATGTAAACGGTGCAGTTCTTGACCTAACAGTCCGTTCAAAATACGATGCTGCGTTTACAATTGAAAAAGTGGTTATAGAGTGGAAAGGATTAACGCCCGTTATTATTGATGGTATTGGGCAAAGTTTTCAAGGCAAAGGCAATCACAACTTGAAATTGAATATCAATCAGGCAATTAAACTAAAAGAAACATCATCTACCGGGAAGACACTATCATTACTGTCGGGATATATTCATTATAGGTCTAATGTTACAGGAGAGCTAAAAACATTCCGAATTTATAACCACAGCTATACTACCGATTGGTAATTATTCCAATAGAAAAAGGCCTTTTAAAGGCCTTTTTTATTCTTTGTACGATTCCATTTTAAAGGGAACCTTTATGTGCTCGGCTAAATCTCGGCCAGCATCCTTAATGTCAATATCATCCTCGTTGTAAGCCCAAACTACAGAAACTTTATTTCCTAGTTGAGCAATTTTTTCGAATCGCTTAAGAACCTGAAATAATAGTTTAGAGCTGGGAGTGTTATAGTAAACCATTTTAAATTTAACAATGGTTTCAGCATTTGGTGCTTGTGAGTAATTGTCAATCCACTGTATGATAGGGTCGTAAAAAGCTTTAGCATCCTCGGGAAGAGAGTTTCCTGCAAATTCAAATTTTCCTGCATCTTTATCCAGAACTATAGTAGGATACTGACTTGTCCCATTTACCTTGTAAGGTTCCATATCTATTAATTTAACTGGTGCTTGAATTGATAAATATAATGAACTTTCTTAATTCTGCAAATAGTTTTTGCAATTGCAAAGGTATGAATATCAAACCTAATTTCAATAAACTTGAGCGTTTTTTGCAAATTAAAAATAGTTAAACTTCATAAAGGTATCTCGTATACAGTGCTTTATGTTTTTTTTGTATAGTTAGATATTGGGTTTTGATGGTAATTTTACTTTGATTCGGGGCTCAAAACTATCATTTGACACTCATTACAATTGAATACGAGTGGAAATATGTTATGATTATCCTTTAGGAAAAGTGCTTTGGTTGGCTTCGCATTCTGTTTTGATGGGCACAGCCCTAGTTCGTATTTAATGCAATATTTAGTAACCATTAATTCAATTTTCTCTTGCTTGACATCAAGTTCAAATGCATTGGCGATGTTTTTAACTCCAGATTTTTTGAGAAATTCCTTGCTTGTAGAGTTTGCTACATTCCCTTTGTAGTCAATACTAGTTAACGGATACTCCAACTTTGAGGTCGGAACAAGCCTTTTGTTTGTAGAGCAATTTCTGAGTCTTTCAAGTTTTAACCCATCCAGCAAACTTCGTCTTATTGCATTTAATTCTGAAATGGAACGGTGTTTTGGTTCAATACGGTTATCTAAGTTGATTTTTAGAACTTGAAAAATTGTTTCGCCAGATTTCGTCAGTTGATTTATGAGATTGCTATTAGCAAGGTCTGGTTTTTTGGCCAACTCGAAGTTATCGTCTATTGATAATTTGTAACGAATTAAATCTTCATCGGTAGCGCAAAACTGTAATTTACCATCACCTTGATTTACAGAGATTGATACTGATATTTTTCTGGTGGATGATTCTCCTTTCAGAGACTTATCGAACGAAAAATCGGAGTTTCTGTAAACTATTATTCCAGTTTTTAGGTCTGCTGGCTCTTGGTTTGGGTATATCTTATTTTGTGATGTGGAGTTTACCAAAAAACCATTTAATTCGCCTTTTGAGTTGAAAAAGCATAATCCATCGCCATTGCTTATAGGCTCTGATGAGTCAATAGTAAACCAACCTATACCCACTTGCATAACGCTGCCTAGTTGCTTCCCAATGGATTTTTGGCTATGGTACGATGCTTGCCCAGATGTTCGTCCATCAATAAAATGATTAGAGAAACCTCTATTAAAGGTGCGCTCAAGGTCGGGGGTAAAGGAGTATTCGCATCGACCAGAAGAGAGTCTTTTGTAATTGGGTTTTGTTGAAATGATATTATTTATCAGCGAGTTGTAGAATGCTACGGTGTTTTTTACGTAGGAGATATCCTTCATTCTCCCTTCAATCTTGAACGAGGTTATACCCGCATCAATAAGTTGATGGATATGTTGCGATAAGTTCAAATCCTTTAATGAAAGTAAATGTTTATTCTTAACAAGGATTTTGCCGTCGGAGTCTACCAAGTCGTAAGCGGAACGGCATGGTTGTGCACATGCCCCACGGTTTGCGCTTCGGCCAGTTATAGCCTGGCTCATATAGCATTGTCCGCTGTAGCAAACACAGAGTGCACCATGAATAAAACACTCCAGTTCGGCATTTGTATTTGCGCGGAAATCAATTATTTCTGTAATAGAGAGTTCTCTGGGCAAAACAACTCTTTCTATTCCCTGGGTTTCTAAAAATTGAATTTTTTCGGGAGAGTTGTTGTGCATTTGTGTGCTGGCATGTATTGCAATAGGAGGGATGTCCATATTTAGGATTGCAAAATCCTGAATAATTATTGCATCTACATTTATTCGGTAAAGGTCGTTTATTAACTTTTTAACATCGCTAAGTTCTTCCTCGTAGATTATGGTGTTTACTGTTACATAAACCCGAGCAAAGTATTGATGCGCAAAATCTACTAACTTTTCTATGTCATTAATAGAATTTCCAGCTTTTTCCCTTGCACCAAACCTGTCAGCAGCAATATAAACAGCATCGGCTCCGTGTTTAATTGCGGCAATTCCAGTTTGCAAGTCCTTTGCGGGGGCAAGTAATTCTAGGATTCTAGGCATCTATTTAAATATTTCGTTGAGCGTATAAGCAACCCCATCGTTTAAGTTTGTAGGGGCAACATGCTTGGCGGCCTGCTTTACAATTTCAGGAGCATTTTCCATGGCCACTCCAAAGTCAACAGCCTTAATCATTTCAATATCGTTGTGGTTGTCGCCAAAGGCAACAGCGTTATTTTTTGAAAGTCCCAAATGGTTAAGCAAAAATTCGCAACCAATAGCCTTGTTCGAGTCTATAGGCGATACTTCAATATAATTATCTTTTGACCTATAGTTAGTTACCCTTTTGCTAAAATTGTGGTTGGAATAGTTGATGAATTCGCCAATTGCATTAGCATTACCCATAATCATTAATTTATGGATAGGCTGTTTCTTTAATGCTAACCCATCAATTAGTGTTTCAATGTTTGGATTGATTATTGCTTTAACCCTGGTATTATTCTCTTCGCGGAGTGTCCATTCGTCGGCACAATTAACATACCATTCATTGTCGGAGAATAAACCAAAATGTAGGTTTGTTTCTTTGGCTTTTAGGAATAGGTTTGTGGCTACTTCAATATCAATGGAATCGCTTCGAATTATATTTTCATGGCTGAATCCTCCCTCCATGCTTCTTAGAATTAATGCCCCGTTATAGCAGATTATAGGCGAATTCAGGCCTATTTGTTGGTATAAATGGAGCATTCCTTCAGGCATTCGGGCAGAGACCATTACAAAAGTTACGTTATTTTTTTGCTTAATGGTTCTTATTTTACTTGTGGTAGTATTTGATAATTCCCTTTCCTTGTTGAGTAGGGTGCCGTCGACATCCGAAAAGACTATTCGATATTTATTTTTTTTATACATAATAAAAAATGAAGGGCTGCCCATTGATAAGCAGCCCTGCAAAGTTAGAAATAAAATAGTTTAAACTATTGACATTTCAATTGTTGAATTTGATAGTCGGCATTTAACTTAAAAGTACCATAAGCTGCATTTTTATATGCCTCACAAGCCTTTGCGTTATCGTTAATTTTTTGGTAAGCAGTAGCTAGTAGGAAATAAAGTTCTGCTTTTTCGTCGGCAGTTCCAGTTTTTAATTCAATAGCCTTTAAAGCAGCACCAATACCTTCGTTCCATTTTTCAACTCTATTGTAGTTAACGGCAAGTAAACGGTAAACATCGTTGTCGTTACTGTCGTATTTAAGAGAGTTGTTTAATGCTACAATTGCATCATCGTATTTCTTAACTTTTTGAGCATCATCAGCGCTCTTTAAGAAATAATTTTTTGCTTTAATAGCAGTTTCGTCTGCAGTTTTAATGTCATTTACTTTTTTAGCCACCTCGATGGTTTTATCAATGAATTCCAGCATTTTAGCTTCGTCATTAAGTTTCTCGTACGATAACATGATTCCTAGATGTGGATCAACAAAATCGGGCACAAAGTTTAAAGCCTTGGTATAGTTAGCGATAGCTTCTTCAAACTTGTTCTCTTTAAACTTGTTGTTTCCCATTACATTGTAAAGTTTTGGGATGGTTTTTTCAACGCGGGTTTTAATTGTTCCTACGTTGTATTTTACAGCAGTTTCTTCGGCTTTCTCAAGGTTATCAAGAGTTCCCTGTAAATCTTTTTGTTTGTACTGAACCATTGCGATTTCGAAGTAAACAGATAGTATAAGACTTTCTGAGTTCGTTTTAACTTCAGTGCCCTCTTCACCTAATTGCTCACAAATTTGGATTGCTTTGTTCAAATTATCTAGAGCA
>CAZTVY010000220.1:0-5083 GCA_964617235.1 uncultured Rikenellaceae bacterium
ATAATTTCAGGAATGACTTTGTGGATAGGCTATATAATTGCTGGATTTACTGATAAGAAACAAGCTCTTCACGATATCATTGCCAATACGTTGGTTTGGAAGAAACCATAAGTTTGAAAGAGAAAAAGAGGCTCAAAGCCTCTTTTTTATGATATAACTTCAAATCCAACTTTCTTCAAATCGTCCCAAAAAGTTGTGTAAGATTTATTGGTTACCCATGGATTTTCAATGGTTAGCGGTATGCCCTTTAGGCAAATAGGTGTTAATGCAAGAGCCATTCTGTGGTCTTTATGGGTATCAAAGTCGAGCTGTTTAATTCCTTTGAACTTTGTTTTACCATCAAAAATTAATATCTCCTTATTCTCCTGCTTTTCGACTAACAAATTTGCTCCAACTTTTTTTAGTTCGGTTTGTAGGGATACCAACCTGTCGGGTTCTTTAAGCCTCAAAGATTCAATCCCTGTTATTCTGAAAGGAATATCCATACACACACATGTGGCCACAACTGCAGGAACTAAATCGGGGTAGTTGCTGAAATCATGAGATAATTTTTTTACAACTTTTCCTTTGCGTTTAATTTTTATCGATTCCGTTGACATCTGAGTATCAACGCCTAACTCTTTAAAGATGTCTTTTACAACGGAGTCGCATTGGAAACTCTCAAAGTTTAATCCTTTTATTTCTATTGTTCCCTTTTGCGCAAGCGCAACCATTTCGTACCAGTAGGATGCCATACTCCAGTCCGACTCAATTACCAGCTGCGAGCCATCGGAACTTTCATGTTCTACAAGTATTTCCTCCTCTTTCCAATCTGTATTTACGCCCAAATATTGCAATGCTCTAAGGGTCATTTCAACGTAGCCTGATTGAATGATATGCTCCTTCAATTCCTGAATCATCTCAGATGAAAGGCTAGGGGAGAGCAGTAGTTTCGATTCAATCACTTTGCTGTTAATCGAACTATCAACCCTAAGTATTTTACCCTTTAGGTTTTTTCCAACAATTTTGTACGGTGGTCTGCCTGAGCGCTCTTCGTACGATACATTCAGTCCAAATTTCTGTAAAACTTTGGCAATTTTTACGAATGAATTATCCTTGATTATGTCGGAGGAGGACATAACCCATTCTCCACCAAAGTAACTGATGAACGACCTAATATGGCGAATTGCTTTTGCCGATGTTCCTCTGTTTTTCTTGATACCTTCGTTCAGCAAGTTTTTATCGAGTATGCGGGCATCTTCCGATTCTGTTGTGATGCGTTGTGTAAGGTTCGAACTTTTTAGAATTCTGAATACTAAATACTTGTAGTTCATTGGTTTGTTTGGCGAAAGGGCAACCTCACCATTCAAAGTCTTATCGGACTTTGTAACAGAATACTTAATCATAATACATCGAATTTTTGTCCCAAGAGTTCAAATGTATGATTTTTAAGTATAAAATCCGAATAAAAAGAGCCTTATTTAAGGGGTTGTGTAAGTTGTTTATTTGTTGACACTTGAGAGATTGTTCTCAAGAAGGGTTTTCAGTTCCTGAGTGGTTACACCATACTTAATGCTTCCGTGCGATACAAAACTAATTTTACCTGTTTCTTCGGATACTAGCACTACTATAGCATCTGTAATTTCGCTAATTCCGACAGCGGCTCTATGTCGCATTCCATATTGAGGAGGAAGGTTGATGTTTTCTGTTACAGGAAGAACGCAGCGTGCAGCGTGAATTTTATCGTTAACAATAATTACAGCACCATCGTGCAGTGGGCTATTCTTAAAGAATATATTTTCCAACAAACGACTCGATGTTTCGGCTTCAATAATATCTCCAGTCTCGGCATATAGTTGAAGTTCCGATTTGCGTGCAATTACTATTAGTGCACCCGTTTTAGTTTCCGACATATTTCGGCAGGCTTTTACAATTGCATCAACGTTAACCTGGGCTACATCTGTTTTATGCCTTGGAAAGAGTAGGTTTTCGAGCGAGAATTTACTCTTCGACATATACTTTGTTCCAATGAACAGCAAGAACTTTCGTATTTCCTGCTGAAACACAATTATAATTGCAATAACTCCTACTCCAATTATCTGGCCTAGTATACCACTTAGCAGTTCCATATTAAGTGCTCTTACTACTAGCCAAATAATGTAAAGCACTACTATTCCGCCAAAAATATTGATAGCTACAGTACCCCTTATAAGCATGTATATTTGGTAGAGCAGGAATGCAACCATTATGATATCGATAATATCGAGAACTCGGATTGTTATAAATAGTTGGAAAAATGCAGGAATCATACTTTATGCTATAAGTACTGAAAATCGGGTTGTCTTTGGGTTAAGTCATGTAATCTAATAGTTTCCATGGCCTCCTTAACATCGTGAACTCGCAGAATTGTTGCACCATTATTCAAAGCAATGGTGTTAAGTACCGATGTTCCGTTCAAAGCCTTTTCCGGGGTTGTGTTGAGCGATTTGTAAATCATCGATTTTCTGGAAACTCCCGCAAGAATTGGTAGTTCAAAAAGCCTGAAGGCATTAAGATTCTTAAGTATGGTGTAGTTATGCTCAATGGTTTTTCCAAAACCAAATCCTGGGTCAATAATAATATCATTAACACCTAAGCGTTTTAATTTTTCAATTTTTTCGTTGAGATAGATGAATATCTCCTTAATTACATTGTCGTATGTCGGGTTTTTCTGCATATTATCGGGAGTACCTTTCATATGCATCAGTATGTATGGGACTTTGAGTTCGGCAATGGTTTCGAACATTTTTGCGTCCATTTCTCCTGCTGAGATATCATTAATAATATTGGCTCCAAAATCCTCCACCATTTTGCGGGCAACATTGGCTCTAAAAGTATCAACAGAAACAATGGCTTCGGGAAATTTTTTCTTAATAGCGTTGAGCGATTTCGATAATCGTTTCAACTCAAGTTCTTCCGAAACTACCGTGGCACCTGGACGTGTTGAGCATGCGCCTACATCAATAATTGTAGCTCCCTCAGCAAGAATCTGCTCCGCTCTACGGGCAATAGTATAGCCAAATCGGAAGCGGCTAGCGCTAAAAAAGGAATCGTTTGTAACATTCACAATTCCCATAACCATTGGTTTTGCAACGCTAATTATTTTACCATTACTAGTAATGGTTTGCCTTTGTTTAAAATGCGACCCAATTTGTTCCATTTTTTTCTATCTTGCGTGGTATTTTGTGGTTAAAAATACGAAACATTGATTTAAAAATTGCTAAGGTTATTACTTTTAATTCGTCAATTTTAAATAAAAAACAGATATACAATGGCTTTGATTGTGATTGAGGGGCTCGATGGTGCTGGAAAATCTACCCAGATTAATCTTTTAAATAATCATTTTACCCAAAAGGGTATTCCTACTCACTTTCTGCATTTCCCAAGGGTAGAATCACCTTTCTTTGGTGAACTTATTGCCCGTTTTCTTCGAGGAGATTTGGGTGAAATTAATCAGGTTGACCCCTACGTAGTTGCTCTGCTTTATGCCACAGATAGGATGGATGCTGCAAAAACAGTTCAGGAGTGGTTGAATCAAGGGCATATTGTTCTGCTCGATAGGTACGTTTACTCCAATATCGCCTTTCAGTGTGCAAAACAAAATACAGATGTGGAGCGCAGCGCTTTGCGCGATTGGATTTTTAAATTGGAGTTCGATTACTTTAAAATTCCAAAGCCCGATTTAAATATTTTCCTTGATGTTCCTTTCGAGTTCACTAAAACTAGATTAACCGAGCAGCGCTCAGGCGATGATAGGGGATATCTTCAAGGAAAAGATGATATTCACGAGAAAGATTTGAGTTTTCAGGAACGGGTACGCAAGGTTTACCTCGAACAAGAGAGTATAGACTATTGTTTTAAGGTTATTAAATGCAATACCTCCGATGGACAAATGCAAAAACCTAACGAGATTTTTGCCAAAATTATGGATGCCATTGAGGTTCACGGATTGTTGAAGTAGTTTTATATTATTTTGAAGTTTAACTTATCACTTTAAATATGAAGCACATTATAACTATTAGCCGTTATCTGCTGGCTGTTGTATTTATATTTTCGGGGTTTGTTAAGGGAGTTGACCCGCTAGGTTCAGCCTATAAGTTTCACGATTACTTTATGGCGTTTCATCTTAACTTTTTAGACTCTCTCTCACTTACTTTTTCGTTTGTGCTTTGCGCTGCGGAGTTGGCCATTGGTTTACTTTTACTATTTGGTGTTCAGTTGCGCCTGGCTGCCTGGGGTGCATTCTTGTTTATGCTGGTTTTCACTCCACTGACATTAGTTCTGGCAATATTTAATCCAGTTTCCGATTGTGGTTGCTTTGGCGATGCCATTCATCTCTCAAACTGGCAAACATTCTATAAAAATATTCTGTTCTTTGCGGCTGCATTGTTGCTATTTTTAAAGAGGAACAGTTTTGAGGAATACTATCCTAGTTGGAAAAAGTATGTTTTATTTGGTTTACTGGTGATTATTTCGTTTTTACCCTCAATTCACGGATACTACAATTTACCTCTGTACGATTTTCGTCCCTATAAAATTGGTGTTAACATACATAATGATATGATAATTCCCGAAGGCGCTCCAGCCGATGAGTACAGCACATTGCTTTACTACCAGAAGGATGGAGTGGTTCAGGAGTTCGATGAGAGCAATTACCCTTGGAACGATTCAACATGGACATTTGTTGATTCAAAATCTACTCTTGTAAAGAAGGGATATACGCCATCGATATCAAACTTTGCCCTGCATACTTTGGAGGGTGAGGATATTACCGATAAGTTTGTGAATGCAAGTGGATACAACTTTTTAGTAATATCAACAAGGCTCGATAAAACCGACAAGGATTCATTTAAGAAGTTAACAGAGCTTTACTATAAGGCAAACGAAAAAGGATTCGATTTTATTTGTGCAACAGCCACATCGGCCGATATGGTTCAGAAATTCACCCTTGAGCATTCTGTTCCCTTTCAGTTTGTTACGGCCGACGAGGTAACTCTAAAGACGATAATTCGTTCAAACCCTGGTTTACTTCTACTTTACAATGGAACTATAATTGGTAAATGGC
>CAZTVY010000221.1:0-5063 GCA_964617235.1 uncultured Rikenellaceae bacterium
ATTCCAATTTCATTGATTGGGACATTCTTTGTGATGTACCTTGCAGGGTTTTCAATAAATGTTCTTTCTCTGCTTGGAATTGTGCTTGCAACGGGTATCGTGGTTGACGATGCCATTGTGGTTATGGAAAATATTTACTCCAAGGTTGAGCTCGGAATGGATAACTACCAAGCAGGATATAGAGGAAGTAAGGAAATCTACTTTGCAATTATTTCAACCACCATCACGCTGATTGCTGTATTTATGCCAATTGTATTCCTTAGTGGAGTAACAGGTCGTTTGTTCAGGGAGTTTGGAGTTGTGGTAGCTGGAGCCGTTCTAATATCGGCATTTGTGTCGCTTACCCTAACTCCTATGATGAGTACAAAACTTCTCCGAAAAACTCATAAGGAAGGTAAAATAATGGCAACTATTGGTAGTGGAATTCAATGGCTGTCTGATTACTACGGTCGTTCACTTTTAGGATTTATGAATCGACGTTGGTTGGCTATTGGCGTTATGATTGCCTCATTATTGATAATATTCTTAATTGGTCGATTAATTCCTTCGGAACTTGCCCCGATGGAAGATAAGAGCCGACTATCAATTCAAGCAACAGCACCCGAAGGAACTGCTTTCGAATCGATGGATGCCTATATGCTTAAACTGGCTGAATTTGTCGACACCATTTCGGAGAAAAAAGCAATGATTCAGCTTACCTCTCCCGGTTGGGGCGGTGGAAATAGCGGCTTTGTAAGGATGTTGCTAACACAACCCAACGAACGCGAAAAATCACAGGGTCAAATTGCCGATGAAATATCTGCATTCCTCAGAAAGCAAACTTTTGCGAGAGCATTCGTTGTTCAGGACCAAACTATTAGTACTGGTCGTGGTGGTGGACTGCCCGTAAACTTTGTGGTACAAGCCCCAAACTTCGAGAAGCTGAAGGAAGCGGTTCCAGAGTTTCTTGCAAAAGCACAAGCCGACCAACGTTTCCAAGTGGTTGATGTTAACCTAAAATTCAACAAACCAGAATTGGTGGTTGAGATTGACCGCGATAAGGCACGTGCATCGGGAATTGCTGTTAGGGATATTGCCGAAGCTTTACAGCTTTATTTTAGTGGTCAACGTTACGGATTCTTTATTCGAAACGGTAAGCAATACTACGTTATTGGTCAGGCCGAGCGCAGTTACCGCGACGACCCTTCGGATTTGAAAGGCATCTACCTACGTGCCAGCGATGGGGCTTTGGTTGATTTGGGTAGTTTGATAAAAACCTCGGAGCAAAGTATTCCACCTCAACGTTACCGTTACAACCGTTACGTATCGGCTACTTTCAACGCATCACCTGCACCGGGCTACACATTAGGACAAGGCATTGAGGCAATGCGCGAAATTGCAAAAACCACACTCGACGATACTTTTGCCACAACGTTAACCGGAACATCGCAGCAGTTTGAGGAAAGTTCAAACAGTTTACTATTTGCATTCTTCCTTGCACTGGTTCTAGTTTACCTAATTTTGGCTGCTCAGTTTGAGAGTTTCCGCGACCCTCTAATCATTATGTTTACAGTGCCGCTTGCGATTGCAGGAGCATTGCTATCGCTATGGATATTTGGTCAAACATTAAATATCTTTAGCGAAATTGGCATTGTTGTTCTAATTGGTATTGTTACTAAAAACGGTATTCTGATTGTTGAATTTGCCAACCAGAAAAAAGAACAGGGAATGAGCAAACTTGAAGCAGTTGAATTTGCAGCAAAGCAGCGTTTACGTCCAATCCTAATGACTAGCTTAGCAACTATATTCGGAGCATTACCGATTGCTCTAGCACTAGGAGCTGCATCAACAAGCCGTATACCAATGGGTATAACAATTATTGGTGGATTGTTATTCTCGTTAGTGCTCACACTATACGTAATTCCTGCTCTTTACACATATATTTCGACAAAGAAAGCCAATGTGATAAGGCACGATGAGGAGTAGTATTGAGTTAATAGTTATTGGTTATTAGGAAAAAGCGATAAAAACCTATGAATTTGACTAAAATAAAACTTTTGATGATAGCAATGATGCTTACAAGTTTCATTGCCATTGGACAAGATACACTCACACTTTCCGATGCGGTAAAAATTGGTATGGAGAACAATTTTTCCATTCGAATTGCACGTAACGATGTGTCCATAGCCGATAATAATAACACCCTTGGGAATGCAGGATTCCTTCCAAAGGTTGATGCTTCAGCAGCAAGCAATAATTCCTTTTACAATATTAAACAGGAGTTTGCCGATGGAACAAACTACAAAAACACTAGTTATCCCAGTTACGGTTTATCGGGTAACGTTTTGCTAAACTGGACACTATTTGACGGTTTGGCGATGTTCGCCAACAAGCAAAAGTACTCAACCCTTGAGGAGCTAAGCAATGTCAACTTTCAGATGACCGTTGAGGATGCTGCAGCATCAATAATTATCAACTACTATACAATTGCCATTGAGAATAATTTGCTGGAAAACTACCACGAGGCATTAACACTTTCACGCGATAGGTTGAGAATTGCCCGCGAAAAAGCAGTAATTGGAACAAGTTACCAAATTGCAGTAATGCAGGCGGAGGTTGATTATAGAGCTGACTCATCGCAAATGCTACAGCAGGTTAATAAAATTCAGAACTTGAAAATCAACCTGAATAAGCTAGTTGGACGCGAACCTGAAATAAACTTCAATGTAAAAAAACTGGCTCCCGAAGTTGCATCCATTGAGCTCAACACAATAATTGAAAATCTACTAAATCAAAACAAAGAAATACAAGCCGCAAAGCTAAACCTTCGACTTAAAGAAATAGCCATTCGCGAAGCACAAGCATCGCGTTATCCCCGAATTGGAATTTCTCCTGCTTACAACTTTTCTCGCTCATCGACACCAGAGGGCAGCACAGAGCTAAGTCGTTCCTTTGGTCCAGCATTTGGAATTAGTGCAGGAATAACCCTTTTTAATGGTTTTAATGTAAATAGGAACATCAAGAATGCACGAATTTATAGGGATAATCAGGATTTAATCAACCAATCCAAAGTTCAAAACTTAAAGGGCGAGGCCATTAAATACTACAACAATCTAGTTCTCGCAAAAAACCTTGTTGAACTTGAACAAAAATCGGCAGAGTTAGCCAAAACAAATTCCAACGTTGCTATGGAAAAGTACAGGATTGGGATTATCAGTGATATTGAACTACGCGATGCCCAAATTAAGTATCTCGATGCTGAATACCGCTACCTTAACGCATTAATGCAGGCAAAAACAGCCGAGGTAGAACTTCAGGTTTTAATGGGGGCAGTAAATATTCCTTAAGTAAAACTCAATATTATAATCTATAAATCCAATCTTATTGGACGATTTTTACTATCAATAGCAGCAAACACAAAATTGCCTTCAATACACTTATGATTTTCATTACTGTACATTCGCTCTGCAAATACTTCAACTTTTATGGTCAATCTTACTAAATCAAAACTAATAACCTGCCCTACAACCTCAACAATTGAGTTAGGATAAATTGTTTTTAAAAAATTTATCCTTTCAGTATTCACCGTACATACTTTTTGCTTGGTAAACCTTGTTGCAGTTATAAAAGCAACTTCATCCATCCATTTCATCGCCTCTCCACCAAATAGTGTATCATTTGTGTTTAAAGTATTCGGGAATACTACTTTGAATTGTCGAGTTTCACAATTTCTAATCTTTGTTTCCATATCCTTCCAGTATAAATTCTTTCTGAACATTTGTTCGCAAAGATATTGCTTTTTGAACATTTGTTCATTATCTTTGTAAAAAATATTCATTATGGTACGAAATAAGAAAAACAGATTAATTCAAATGGCTCCTCATTTTGATGGGTTTAAACCACAAGGTGTTCAGTGTAAAATTGGCTCGGAGGTTTCTATCTCATTTGAAGAATACGAAGCTCTTAATCTATGTGATTACGAGCTCCTCACTCAAGCCGAAGCAGCAAAAATGATGAATATCTCAAGACCCACATTTACAAGAATCTATGAAAGCGTTCGTAGAAAAATAGCGAAAGCTTTTGTAGAAGGCAGCTGCATTAGCTTTGAAGGAGGAAACGTTGAAATTGCTGAATGGTATAAATGCAGTCATTGCAAAATATCATTAACATTAACAGAGAACTCTACTAAGCAATGCCCTTTGTGTAACAATGATTTATTAATCACAAAAATTTAAGCCATGAAAATAGCGATTGCATCAAACGAGAATCATGTTAAGTCAATAATCGACCAACATTTTGGACGTTGTGACTGGTTCTGCCTATATGATACAACAACTGAGGAAACTAAGTTTATCGAAAACCCTGTACGACACCATCAAGAAAAGGCAGGATGCGATGCAGCAGACCTACTTATGGAAAAAGGTATAAGCATGGTTGTTGCAGGACGATTTGGTTCAAAAGTAGTAGAAGTGTTTAGGAGTAAAAATATTCAAATGATAATTCCTGAAAATCAACAAACTATCAACGATATAATTAATCAACTAAAAAGTAAAATATGAAAATAGCAATTCCTTCAAAAAACAACTTTGTTGAAGACCATTTTGGTCAATGTGAAAATTACACAGTTTTTACTATTGGGAACGATAAAAAGATTGAATCTATAGAACTAGTTCCTTCACCTCAAGGATGTGGATGCAAAAGCAATATTGCTGCTGTATTACAACAAAAAAATGTAAGTATCATGCTTGCCGGCAATATGGGAGCAGGTGCATTAAATGTTCTAAATAGCTATGGTATTAAAGTTTACAGGGGATGCTCAGGAAACGTTCAAGAATTGGTTGAATCTTTTTTGAATGGCCTCATTGAAGATTCGGGAGTTGGCTGTAGCCATCATGAAAACCACTCCGAAGGGCACACATGCAATCACTAAGTAAAAAATAAAACCCTGCCAGTGTTGGCAGGGTTTTATTCATTAAAAGTTTACTTTTTAAGCACTTTCTTCAAAACTGTATCCTTATCCAATTTCTTAGTACAGAAGAACCAATCGTAGCATTTCACATTTTCGTCCTTACTCTCCATACGTT
>CAZTVY010000222.1:0-2272 GCA_964617235.1 uncultured Rikenellaceae bacterium
TTGATTACTTAAAAACAACCATTAAGCAGGTTAAACCCGACATTGAGATTATTGGAAATATTGATTCAGTGGAAAGCGCCGTGGCTTGGTTTAATAGCAATCCATTACCCGACTTGCTTTTCCTCGATATTCAACTATCAGATGGATTGAGTTTTGAGATATTCAACTATGTTGATGTTAAATGTCCAATTATATTTACCACTGCTTACGAGGAGTATGCCATCAAGGCATTTAAGGTAAACAGTTTAGATTATTTACTGAAGCCAATCAAACCACAAGACCTCAAAAATGCCATAGACAAATATCTTAATCTTACCAAAACAGATAACGATTGGCTTATAAATGATTTGCAACTTAAGGTCGATCAAATGTCTCGCATGCTTACAAAACAGTATAAAACAAGATTTATTGTAAACGTTGGCTTACATATTAAAACAACAGAAACTCAAAAAATAAATTGCTTTTACAGCTTGGCCAAAGGAACATACCTACAGGACGAAAACGGGAAATCGTACGATATAAACTACTCGCTCGATCAGCTTGAGCCATTATTGGATCCACAGCAGTTCTTTCGGATTAGCAGGCAGTACATAGTTAATATCAATTCAATAAAGGACATTATTGCCTACTCAGGACGGAGATACAAACTAAAACTAAACAATTCCAATGATGATGATATACTTGTTAGCCGTGCAAAGGTAAATAAGTTCAAGGTTTGGTTAGATAGGTAAATAACGTCGCAATAACAATTCTATTAAAAGGGGAAATTCTTTTTGTATTGATATTTAATCACTTGTCCGTAACCCTTAAAATACTTACCTTAGTTTTCGTTAACCTTTAACAATTTACCTGTATGGGATACCACATTGATCTAACTACAATTACCCTCGAAGCCTACAAGGAAAAACTCCGCAACGCTTACCTTCCACCTAGCAGGGCTATGTTAAAGGACAGACTTGATGAACGTTTTGACTATTTTGCGAGCGTTGGTATTAGAAATTTGAAGGAATTACAGCAAACCCTTAAGATGAAGGACAAACTTGATGCTCTCACAAAAGAAATTTGCTTTAAGGGCGATTACTTAACTATTCTACTGCGTGAGATAAATAGCACCTTGCCAAAACCCAATAAAATATCAGATTTTACAGGAATAACACCTGAAATTGTAGCAAAATTGAAAAAGATTGGCATTAATGACACCCAGAAACTTTACGATAAAGTTAAAACACCACAAAGTCGTAACGAACTTGCTAAAAATACTGAAATCAGTCCGAATATAATACTTGAACTTACCAAACTAACAGACTTATCACGGATAAAATGGGTTGGAGCCACTTTTGCCCGTATGCTCCACAATATTGGAGTAGACACAATAGAAAAGGCTTGCAGCGTTGACCCAAACACCCTTTACGAAAAAATAAACCAAATAAACAAGGAGCATAACTACTACAAAGGACAAATCGGACTAAACGATATGAGGATATTTGTTAATGCTGCGAAAGATGTGCCTCAGGATATTGAATATTAAGATTTCAAATAATCTTTTTTACCCATTGCATTTCACCTAATTTTCATAGGGTAGCCATAGTGGTTAGGTATCTTATGTATAAAAGCAGAGATACCGAAAGGTATAAACCTAAAAACCACTGCCATGAGAATGCTACACACCATAATTTCCACACTACTAGGAGTTTTGATAGCGGCGGGAGTGCTAGCTGAAAAGCCCGAAAGTACAATGTTCTACCTAAACAGCAAGAATGATTCCTACAAAGCAAATTTCACACTTGCTTCGCATCTAATGGTTTTAACATTCGCAATTAATGGTTCTGACTCACTTAACCTTATTTTTGACACCGGTGCAGGGCGTACAATTATTACTGAAATCTCAAACCCATACATTGTTTCGCTAAACGAAGCACGAAAAGTAAAACTTAGAGGATTAGGCACAAACGAGTCAGTTGATGGATTAATATCCAAAAACAACAAACTCTCAATGGGCAAAATTGAGGGTAAAGCACAAGAGTTATTAGTTGTTCCCAACAAAGTTATTGATTTAACCGCACGTGTTGGACATCCAATAAATGGTGTGATTGGACGCTCAATATTTGAACAATTTGTAGTGGAAATAAACTACACCAACCAAACCCTACATTTTTACAACCCCGACAAGTATAAACGAAAAATTCATAAATACGAGGATATTATCCCAATTGAATTGATTGATGGGAAGCCATACATAACAGCAATGGTTACAATAAACGGAGTAGATATT
>CAZTVY010000222.1:2282-5028 GCA_964617235.1 uncultured Rikenellaceae bacterium
CTACAACCACTATAAACGGTGTGGATATTCCGGTTAAATTGTTATTCGACACAGGAATGAGTTTTGCGCTATGGCTCGATCCTTCAACAAACCCTAATATCAAACCGGGCATTGTACATAGACAAGAAGTACTAGGACAAGGGCTAAACGGAAATCTTTCGGGCGAAGTATCTAGAGTTGAAAAATTTAGAATTGGAAAATTCGAGTTCAGCAATGTGATTACTGCATTCCCCGATTCCAATGTAATTCGCAATGCCATAATCGATAATGGAAGAAATGGAAGCGTTGGTGCGGAAATATTTAGACGATTTAACGTAGTAATTGATTACCATAATCAACAAATAATTCTTCGTAAAAATTCAAATTTCGAAGACCCTTTCCGTTACGATATGTCGGGAATTGAGGTAGGCCAAATAGTTGAAGGTTTACCCTTTTACAAAGTACTATCAGTTGGAAGCAACACACCAGCATCGGAATGTGGATTAATGGTAAACGATGAGATTAAATCAATAAACGGCACCTCTGCAAATACATTGAAAATATCAGACATCTCTAATATTTTAAAAAGTAAAGAGGGTAAAACAATTAAAATGACAGTTTTAAGAAATGGCGAAACTATTAAGGTGAAATTTAAGCTAAGGAAGATAATTTAATAATGAGTTAGTTTTTCAAAACTCCTTATTTCATAAATTCAATCATCATTTTTTAGAGTATATTTCAAAAGAATTGCTATATTCGTTGACCAAAACAAAAAAGACTATGATTGGATACGTTATTGCAATTTGCTTATTGCTGGTTATTGTTTATGTGATATTTCTGTACAACAGCATAATTAGGAGTAAAAATGAAACAGAAAATGCGTTAGGTTCTGTTGATGCTACATTAAAGAAACGCTACGACTTAATTCCTAACTTGGTTGAGGTGGTGAAGCAGTATATGGCTTACGAATCGAATTTACTTACCGAAATTACCCGATTAAGGTCTTCCATAAACGATGATATGAATTTTGACTCTAAACTTGAGGTTTACAAAAACATCAACAAGGAATTAAGCAGCATTATGCTTAATGTTGAGAATTACCCAGAACTAAAGGCTAATAAGAATTTTATAAACCTACAGGCATCGTGGAACGAAATTGAAGAGCAAATACTTGCAGCACGTCGGTTTTACAATACTTCTGTTACAGATTATAATAACTCAATAAATACATTTCCAGCAAATATACTAACCAATATTTTTGGCTTTCAGCCAATGAAAGTAATGGAGTTCGACGAGGTTGTTAAGCAAAATCCTACCGCTAAAGAGTTATTTAAATAGAAATGAAAACGGAATCTGAATTACTACAATTCTATAATTCTACTTTAAAAAAACTATTAGAACCATTAGAAAAATACAGGGTTGATCAATTGGAAAAAATAAAAAAATATTTTTTCCTGTCTTTACCTTTTATTTTAACAATTATTGCAGGAATTGTGATTAAGAGTAAAATAACTGTTATTGCATCAACAGCCTGTTCTATACTATTTATATCACTATCTTTAAATGAACTAACCGAAATGGTCTCGTACTTGAAAAAACATTTTAAGTATAAGATTATGTCCGAAATAATGTATTTTCTTTTTGATGATTATGAATATATACCTAATCAGAAAATATCTAAATCAGTTCTAGATAAAAGTATGCTCATTCCAACGTTCACAACATCAGTTGATGGTGAGGATTTCATGCGATTCAAAATTGGAGAAACACATATAATGTTTTGTGAAACATTTACTTATAGTTTTAAAAATGAAGTGAGTTTTGAAGGATTATTTATTTCGGCAACATTCAACAAAAAGTTCAAAACACAAACTTTTGTAATACATAAAAATTATTTTAAGTCATTGCTTTATGCTCCAAAATTTAGTACAATTAACTTAGAGAAAATAAAACTTGAAGATATTGCATTCAACAACGAATTCCAGACCCTAAGTACCGACCAAGTTGAAGCTCGTTATATATTGACTCCTAGTTTAATGCAACGAATACTTGACTACAAAAAGAAGACAGGTAAAAACATTTCGCTCTCATTCGTGGAGAACAGACTATACTGCATAATACCAAAATTTAGCAACCACTTTGAACCTGCTCTTTTCCGTCCATTCGATTTTGAGTTTATTAAATACACCTGTGAACCCTTAAAACTTTATACCGATTTAGTTGAAGACTTAAACCTTAATCTTAGGATTTGGACTAAGGTTGAATAATTAGCTGCCACAAACCAAAATCAGGGCTAATTACTTACTCAACGCCCCCCTATACCTTATTTAAAATTAAAAAACACTTTTTTCAAATTTCCTTTTAATGTTTTTCGACTTGTTTCGTCATTAAGATGTAAACAAATCAAAAAAACATTAACTAAAAATTATTGCTATGAAAACAAGACTTACATTAATTGCTATTGGGTTAGTTCTTAACATCAACCTATTTGCGCAACCAGCATCTATCGAAAAGGTATTTAATGCCTATGCAGGAAAAGAGGGAATTACAACTATCGACTTCTCTGGAAATATCCTAAATCTAATGTTTAACGAAGGCGAAAAGAACGAAGACTGCTCAATATCATCGGTAAAAATACTTACTGTTGACGATTCCATCCTGAACGGTAAAATCAATTTTTACAAGGAAATAATCCCTAACCTTGATAAAAGCAACTACGAACAGTTGATGACCGTTAAAAGTAAAGGACAAGATTTTGTGGTGTACT
>CAZTVY010000223.1:0-4965 GCA_964617235.1 uncultured Rikenellaceae bacterium
AATTATAGCCAAGTCCTTAACTTTGTCGAATTCTTTAAGCACTAAATTTACATACTCCTCACTTTTTTCTATGTTGTTCTTTTTTAGGTAAGCAATAGCTATGTTATTGTATGTATTTAAGTAACTTTCAATATCGTTTAGGTCGTGGCTAATCTTTATGGATTTCAGGTAAGAGTCAATACCCGCATCAATCTGATTTATTCTAATACTCAAGTATCCAATATTGTTGTAGGCAACAGCAATGCCTTTCAAATCTTCAAGTTTTTTTGATAGTTCAAGTGATTTTGAGTAGTATTCCAAAGCTTTTTGAGCATCCTTTTTTTCGTCATATACAATTCCAAGGTTGTTATATGTGTTCGAAAGTCCTTCTTCATTCTTTTCTTGCTGCCATATTTTCAGTGATTTAAGGAAGTATTCTTCAGCTAAATCAAAGTTTTTTAAATCCTTATGTAGAAGTCCAATGAAATTGTAATTATTGGCTAAGCCTGTTGTAATATTGTTGCTAAGATTAATGTTTACAGCCTTTAATGCGTATTCCAAGGAGCGATTTAAATCTTGTAAATTTTTATAAAGCGCGGCAATCTGTTGATTGATAAGGGCTTCGTCTTGCGCATTTCCAATAGAATTACAAATCGACGCAGCTCTTTTTAAAGCATCCATTGCTTCGCTGTATCGTTTTAAGTTTTGTAATGAGAATGATAGGTTGCTGAGAGAGTAAGAAACTTTTAGCATATCGTTAGAGCGCTCTCTGTGTTCCATTGATTTTGTGTAAAACTCAATGGATTGTTCGAACTCTCCTTTGCTTGAGTATGCATTTCCTAGACTATTGTATGCCTCTCCGTAACAGGCATCGCTTTTGTCTTTCTCTGCCTCCGAAAGAGCCAGTGATGCATAGTAAATTGATGAGTCGGGATTGGACTGCCAGTACAATCTAGATATTTTATCGTATGCTGTGACTCTTATTATCCCTTTGTTTGAATTTGCAATTGCAGCAAGGCTGTCAATAACAGCATTTCGTGAGTTTACCTGAGCCGATGCTGAAATCCACAACGCTGAAAAAAGAATAAGCAAATATTTTATACTACGTTTCAATTTATGAGCAATAAGTTATTTGAATTGATTATAAAGATATGTTTATAAGTAATGCTTGTCAATTATTTGTTACGGTTCTTTTTTGACTATGTTTCCAATAACCTCACCTTTCTTGAGAATTGTTTTAATTTCGTCTCCAACATTTACTGTTTCAGCACTTTTTAGGATTTTGCCATTGTAATATGTTATTGAGTAACCTCGTTCTAACACATTTGTAGGATTTAGGTTTTGGGTTGTCCTAAAGAGGAAGTTTTGCTTGTTTTTTTCATCATTTATCCTCTGTGGTACAACTTTATTTATTTTAATAAGGGACGCATTTAGTGTAGACTTTTTAATGTTTAATGCTGAGTTCAAAGTTAATAATAGTTTTGTTTTTTTAGCCAGAACAATGTCAGATTGATTTTTGACTAGTTGTTTTGATATATAGGGAATGGTCTTTGATATGTTTGAGATGATTGTTTTCTGGTGCGATATTGTGGTTGAGCTAAAGTATTGTAGTTTAAGTTGATTGCTGTTCAGCGTATCTGTTTCCGTGTTGATTATTTGTTCCGTTAACGTTTCTATCTGATTGGTAAAGTCTGCTAAAATAGACTCTGCATCGTTAAATCTTGAGATAAGGAATTCCGCCACGGCTGTTGGCGTTTTTAATGATTTGTAAGCAACCATATCGGCAACAGAAACATCCTTGTCGTGCCCTATGCCCGTAAGGATTGGTATTGGGAACTGTGCTATATTGGACGAGAGTTGGTATGAGTCGAAGCAGGCTAGATCGGTTTGAGCGCCACCTCCGCGGACAATTACAACAACATCAAAGTTTTCCTTGATATCGTAAATTTTATTTAGAGAACTTGTAATTGAATCCTCGGCATCATCTCCCTGCATCACAGAGGGGAAGAGTTCGTACTCAAACTGATAGCCAAATTGGTTGTGGTTTAGTTGATTCGTAAAATCTTGTAATCCAGCAGCGCTTGGCGAAGAAATTATTGCAATGCGTTTGGGCAGCAAATCTAACTCTTGCTCTTTATTCATCTCCATTACCCCGTCGGCAATGAGTTTGTTTATGGTTTCTCTGCGTTTCAGTTCAATGTCTCCGAGGGTAAAACTAGGCTCAATATCTATAATGTTTAGGCTATAGCCGTACATTTCATGGAAAACAACTTGTGCATTAACAAGAATGCTCATACCTCTGGATAGAGGTCGGTTTGTCATTGTTTCAAAGTAGGGCTTTAGCATTCTGTAGGTGTAGCTCCAGATGTTTGCTCGGGCTTTGGCTTTAATGTTATCCGTTGCCTCATCCTTTTGTATTAGTTCCAAGTAGCAATGCCCTGATGGATGCTCGTTTATCTCGCTAATCTCCGCAATAACCCAATAACTATCGGGTAATGATTTGGATAGTACCTCCTTTATTAATTTGTTGAGTTCGAAGAGCGAGAATTTATTTTGACTATTGTCCATCTTAGTTTTTAACTGCTTTTACAAAATAGACTTTAGAGCCTGCCGTAACTCTTACAATATAGTTTCCCGCAGGGGTAGTGGTTGGAAGGTTTATTTCAAGCTGATGATTAATAACACTCTCTTTTTTAATTTTTATTGTTTTTCCGATTATTGAAATTACGGAGTATTCGGCTAAGCCTTCCGCAATTTCAGGTAAATGTAACTTAATTACATTGTTGAAAGGGTTTGGAAAAATAGAGATTTTATCGGAGCCAATTATTTCGGAATCTACCCCCACTGTTGTTGAAAAATCAGGTATTCCATACCCAATGCTATTGTTCGGGGAGCTTGCATTGCTTGAACTTGTCTTAACTAGTTGAATGATTTCTGTTGAAGTGAGTGTTGGTTTTGCTTGCCATAGGCAGGCTACCATTCCGGCCATTATCGGGGCAGAAAAAGATGTTCCATTATTGGTGCCAGTCAATCCCGATGTGCTTGCTACAACAGCAGCCTGACCCATGGCGCAGACATCGGGCTTTATTCTACCATCGGCTGTTGGCCCAAATGAGCTGAAAGCTGCTTTGTTTCTGTATTTATCTACCGCTCCAACGGTTAACACATTGGGTGAGTCGGCTGGTGCTGATATGTAGTACCAGTCATCGTTTCCTTCGTTTCCTGCGCTAACAACAACTACCATTCCTTTAGTGGCTGCAATGTTTGCCGCTTTTGTAATGGGAGTTTTGCTTCCATCGAGTTCGCTGTATGGATGGTTTTGCGATTCCACATCAAAATTCGAGTATCCTAACGATGTATTAATGATGTCGGCTCCTACGCTATCAGCAAATTCGGCTCCTGCGGCCCATGCGTACTCCTCGTAGATTTGTTCCACGCTTGCGTTTTCGGTTCTAATTAACCAGTATTTTGCCCGTGGCGCAGTTCCTATTAATTGTCCTGCAATATATCCGCCCATGGTTGATAAAACCATCATCCCATGACTATCTTCTTGATAAATATTGGAGTTGGGGTAGATGAAGTCCTTGGTGCCAAGTATTCTGCTTCGTGTTCTTAGGCTGTCAAATGCCTGATGAGAATCTACATCCCAAAACCCGGCATCAATAACTGCAATTTGAATTCCTTCGCCTAAAAAACCTGCGTTATGTAATATGTGGCCATTCATCATCTTAATTTGGTTTGATGAGTTGCCATAATTCAGTTCAAGGGTAGATGGTACTTTCTTCTCCGGAGATATTGCTTTGCATTTTTCGTAAGTTAGTTTAGAGCCTTTTACCCCCGATTGATATATTTTATTAGTAGTACTAACAAATGAAAGGTTTTGAATTGAGGTAAGTTGATTGCTATTGCTTATTGTTACAACTACTCCGTTGAACCATTTAAGACTATAGTCAACGATTGCTCCTGTGTTTTGAACTTGTTTGACATAGTTTGAGTTAACCGGTAAATCTTCTTGAGTAATGCTGATACCTTGTTTTGTGCGTCTACTTATTGCTCGTTCCGATAAAAATGCCGACGGGTTTTCTATAGAATAAGTAGAGTTATCTTTATCTGTAAATTTCACAAAGTATTTGTCCTGAGCACTTGTGCTGAAGCTTGCAGTTGTTGCAAATAATATAAATGTCAGCAGTGAAATATTTTTCATTTATTTTTTGAGTTTAATAAGGTCTAGCACCAACACTTTCCAATAGGCTTTCCGTTGTCGGTTCTTGTATTCGACCTGCATTACGGAACATTAATTCTAGTTCTTTGTTCTCTCTTTCAGCTAATTTATTGTAGTTCTCTGGTATTCCTTTGTTGTAATTTATTTTATCGGTTAGTTTGCCATCGGCATCGTAGAATTTCCATTCACCGTTCTTTAGTCCATTTAGATAGTTGCCCTCTATTCTTACTTTTCCGTTATCGTAAAAAAGTTTAATTGAGCCATCCTGTTGACCATTCGAAAAATTCACTATTGCCTTGTTAAGTCCGTTAGCATGGAATTGTACCATTATCCCATCTATTTTCCCATTGATATAAGGAATGGTTTCCATTGTATTGCCATTTTCATAGTACTGCTTGTAACGTCCATGCTTAACTCCATTGGTATAACGTTCTTCATAAACCAAATTGGAATTAGCATTATAGTACTGCCAGAGGCTGTCTTTGTTTTTTGCGGAGTAAAATCCTTCAGCAACAACCTTCCCGTCCGATGTGTAAAAGGTGGCCTTGGAGTAATTGCCTGTGTTGTTGTAATTAAGCGCTACTTTCAGGGTTCCATCCTCGCGGAATCTCTTAAATTCACCGGTTGGCTTATCATCTTTAAATCTGCCCTCGTAGGCCTTTTTCCCATTGGGGTACGATTTTGTCCAATATCCTTGTTTGCGGTTAAGTTTATCAACCTGATTAATTGTATCGTTTTGTCCAAATGCCAAATCAGCAAAAGAA
>CAZTVY010000224.1:0-4956 GCA_964617235.1 uncultured Rikenellaceae bacterium
AGGCTCATTCCCATAGGAACTTCTACAAGACCTCCGTGCTTAATTTTGCCTGTTAGTGCAAAAACCTTGGTTCCTTTACTTTTTTCGGTTCCGTACTTGTTGAACGAGCCAGCACCGTGACTTACAATGTACGATACGTTGGCAAATGTTTCAACGTTGTTGATGTTCGATGGCTTACGCCATAGTCCCGATTCGGCTGGGAACGGTGGACGTTTCGATGGCATACCGCGCTTTCCCTCTATCGATGCCATTAGCGCAGTTTCCTCTCCGCAAACAAAGGCGCCAGCGCCTTCCTTAATATGAATATCGAGGTTGAATCCTTCAATTCCTTGAATGTTATTTCCCAAATAGCCACGTTCATGTGCTTGTGCAAGCGCTATGTTTAGGCGTTTGATAGCCAGAGGATACTCGGCACGGCAGTATATAACACCATCGGTTGCGCCAATGGCGTATGCGCCAATTATCATCCCCTCTATAACTGCGTGCGGGTCGCCTTCGAGCAATGAACGGTCCATAAATGCTCCGGGGTCGCCCTCGTCTGCGTTACAAATAATGTACTTTTCGGCTGATTGGCTTGCACGGGCAAATCGCCATTTCATTCCTGTTGGAAAACCACCACCGCCACGGCCACGAAGTCCAGAGTCGATAATGGTTTGGATAACAACATCGGGTGCAATCTTATCCTTAGCAATTAGTTTTAAGGCAGAGTAACCGCCTCTATCTTCGTATTCCTGAATGTTCTCTGGGTCGATATACCCACAGTTCCGTAGGGCAATTTTAATTTGACCATCGAAGTAGATACTGTCGGGTGTGGTGAATAAATCGGTTTTAACCACGTAATCCTTAATTGGGTTCAGCCCAATAACGTGCTGCTGAATAATTTCAATGGCCTTATCCTCATCAACATCTCCATAAATCATCGAGCCATTTTCGTCAATCACTTCAACAAGTGGTTCGCGGAAGCACATTCCAATGCAGCTTGTTTTTGCAAGTTCAAAGTCGAGTTTTTCGGCTTCCTGAAGGGCTTTTATTTTATTGTAAACCTTGTTGGCTCCGGCTGCAATTCCGCAACTACCAAGTCCAACAATTACCTTTGTTTGTGTCATAATTATGTGATGAGTTAAAGGTTAAAAGTTAAGGGTTTGGGCACATCAACTTTCAACGAACAACTTAAACTATTTATTTTGGCTTTCCCTAATTCGGATTTCCTTGATTATTTTCACGGAAGAACTTCCTGTGAGTTTGCCGAAGGTTTCCTCTCCAATCATCATAACGGGAGCTAGAGAGCAACAGCCTAAACAGGCTACTGTTTCCAGCGTGAAAAGTCTGTCGGGTGTTGTGCCGCCATCTTCAACACCCAATGCATCCTTTATTGCGGTGGATATTGCATCGGCACCTTGAACGTGGCAGGCTGTTCCGTGACAAACCTTCACTATGTTTTTGCCAACTGGTTTTAACCTGAATTGTGCGTAGAATGTAGCTACGCCATACATATCGCTTAGGGTTAGTTCTGTTTCCTTTGCTAAAAGTTCAAAGGCGCTTTTAGGTATATACCCATAAACGGTTTGAACTCCCTGAAGTAATGGTATAAGACTACCTTTTTTACCATGATACTTGCTTATTAACGGCATTATTAGCGATAGGTCCACTTCGCCGTCAATTTCAACAGTATCTACATTATTGCTGATTCTCTGTATGCGCATTGCAGAGGTTAATTATTTGATTAATAAGAAGGTTGTTTGTTTGCAGAAATTCGACTAAACATTTACAAAAAAAGCATTTTTTGATGATATTTCAATATAATATGTTTTACGATATGTAATTAATTGCATATCGCTTTAGGGCAATGTGGAAAATGAAAGAACCCTGACAGGGTTCAAAACCCTGTCAGGGTTGTAACTGGTTATACAGCTCCTTGAGCAATCATTGAGTCGGCAACTTTCACAAATCCTCCAATGTTGGCTCCATCTACATAGTTGATGAAACCATCGGGTTTAGTACCGTACTTCTTGCAGGTTTCGTGAATGTTAATCATAATTTGATGTAAGCGTTGGTCAACCTCCTCGCGGGTCCACGATAAACGCAATGAGTTTTGCGACATCTCAAGACCAGATGTTGCTACACCACCTGCATTCGCTGCTTTACCAGGTCCATAAAGTATTTTGGCGTTTAGGTAAACCTCAATAGCCTCAGGGGTCGATGGCATATTTGCACCCTCCGAAACGCACATACAACCGTTACGAACAAGAGTTTTGGCTTCCTCTCCGTTAATTTCGTTCTGGGTTGCAGATGGTAATGCGATATCGCACTTAATGCCCCAAGGACGCTCGGATGGGAAGTAGTCGCAGCCGTACTTCTCGGCATACTCCTTAATACGCCCACGTTTTTCGTTCTTTAACCACATAACGTATTTAAGTTTTTCGGGGTCAATTCCTTTGGGGTCGTAAATAAAACCTTCGGAATCGGAAAGTGTAACGCATTTTCCGCCAAGGTCGTTAACCTTTTCAACAGTGTACTGAGCAACGTTCCCAGAACCAGAAACGGTTACTATTTTATCCTTAAAGGTTTCGCCACGGGTTTTAAGCATTTCCTGAGCAAAGTAAACGTTGCCGTATCCTGTTGCCTCCGGACGAATTAATGAACCGCCCCATTTAAGACCTTTACCTGTTAAAACACCGGTAAACTCATTTCTAATACGCTTGTACTGGCCAAACATAAAGCCAATTTCGCGACCACCAACACCAATATCACCGGCAGGCACGTCGGTATCTGGACCAATATGGCGGAAAAGTTCTGTCATAAAACTTTGGCAGAAACGCATCACCTCCTTATCGCTCTTACCTTTTGGGTCGAAATCGGAACCACCTTTACCTCCGCCCATGGGAAGTGAAGTTAGGCTGTTCTTGAATACTTGCTCAAAAGCCAAGAATTTAAGGATGCTTAGGTTAACCGTTGGGTGGAAACGCAATCCGCCTTTGTATGGGCCAATGGCGCTGTTCATTTCAATGCGGTATCCACGGTTTACTTGAATGTTTCCTTTGTCATCAATCCAGGGAACGCGGAAAATAATGGTTCTTTCTGGTTCTGTAATTCTTTCAAGTATTCGCTCGTCGGAGTATATTGGATGCTCATCGATGTAAGGCATTATACTTTCAATAACTTCTCTGGCGGCTTGATGAAACTCAGGTTCAGCAGGGTTTTTTGCCACTAAGGTTGCCATAAAGGCATTTACTTTTTCTTGAAGTGCCATGTTTTTCATATTGAAATAGTTTAAGTTGGTTATGTTGATATTTGTTTGTTTACAAGCTGAAATTATGTCGATTTGTAATCCGATTGTCAGAATAAATTAAAAAACAGTTATTTACGGAAATAAGGGTAGGGGGAATTACGGAGGCTATTTAAGTGTTTCACGTATTTTGATTTTTTTGTGTTGCTAATGAGTAATTTTAGGTATAACTTGATGTGGTTTGAGAAAGCGGAAAGTTTAAAATAGAAAGTGAATAGTTACACCTGTCACTTGTTACAATTCACCTGTCACAAAATCCTAATAACCATATCAACCCAAAGAATATGGACCATAATACTGACCCCGAGGAGTTTTTCCGATTGTTAGCTCAGAGCAAGGAGCGTTTAAAGGAACTTTCGGCCATCAACTACGCAATTAATATAATAAAGGAGGGAAAGCCTATTCCTGAAACACTGCATCAGTTTTGCCTTGTTTTACCCGATGCCTGGCAGTATTCTGAATTTGCTGTTGCAAGGGTTAAATATGGTCAGTATGAGTTTCAAACTGTTGGGTTTAAGGAAACACCTTGGTGTCAGCGGCAAGGGTTTGAGTCTATTGATGGCGTGTTTGGAGCAATTGAGATTTTCTACACTCGCGATTTGCCCAAGGAGTTCGAGGAGCCATTCCTGAAGGAGGAGCGGGATTTAATCAATAACTTGGCGAATATTCTGGTTGGTTATATCAATAGTATTAAGGGGCGTGATGTAATTCGCGAGGTTAAATCATCGCCGCGGAAAAAGGCATCTGCTGAAATGCCCCATACCAAAAAATTGTTGCAACGATTTATTAATCAGCATAATGCCGATAGGGATGTTTACCACGATTTAATGCCCTTTAAGGTTCATGAAATATTACTGATATCAACACTTTACGATGCATACAGTATTGAGCGAGAGGACAGGCTTACCGATAATATTTTGGGCGAATACGCCAAGTTAAGCCTTTCGGGTGTACCTCGTATTACGGGAGTTTCCACTCTTGATGAAGCCTTGGAGAAGTTGGAGGAGCGCTACTTCAATATGATTATCATAATGATGGGTGCCGATACCGTTAACCCTCTTAAAATGGCAGCTAGAATTAAAGGTGAGTATCAGCATATTCCTTTGTATTTGTTGGTTAACAATAGTTCAATTGTTAACGATATTGAGAAGAATCCGAACTCTATTGCAGGAATCGATAAGATTTTTGTGTGGAATGGAGAGCCCAAAATATTCTTCTCGATGATTAAACTGCTCGAGGATAGGGTTAATATTGAGAACGATACCCGTGTGGGGTTAACTCGCGTTATTCTTTTGGTTGAGGATTCGCCCAAATACTATTCACGTTATCTACCACTGCTATACGGCAGTGTGCTTGAACAAACAAAGCGCGTGGTTGAGGATGTAAGCACCGACGATTTGTACAAGGTTTTGCGTATTAGAATTCGTCCTAAGATATTGCTTGCTGGAAACTACGAGGAGGCCTTAGAACTATTCAATAGGTACAAGAACTATATGCTTTGCCTAATTTCCGATGTGAAGTTTTACCGCGATGGTGTACTCGACGATAACGCTGGCGTAATGCTGGTGGAACACGCACGTAAAGCATTACCTAGTTTGCCTGTTATTCTGCAATCGTACGAGACTTCAAACGAGGAAATTGCGTTTAAACTTAAAGTTTCGTTCCTGAAT
>CAZTVY010000225.1:0-4948 GCA_964617235.1 uncultured Rikenellaceae bacterium
ATCGATATTAAATGCCTTCTAAACCAACCTTAATTGAGCATTTAGGACGTATCGATGCAGTTACTCCCAACGACATCAGAGTGGTTATAACTAGCCAGTCTGCATGTGCAAGTTGTCATGCAAAGGGAGCATGCTCTGCATCTGATGTGTCTGAAAAAATAGTTGTAGTTAGCAAAACTGGCCATAATTTTCTGGTTGGCGAAACTGTTAAAGTTTTACTTAAGCAATCTCTTGGCTTCAAAGCATTATTCTTAGCATATATCCTTCCGTTTATTGTTGTTATAACCGCATTATTCTCATTAAGTTCTTTTGTGAGCGAAGGCATAGCCGGCATATTGGCTTTGCTGTCACTAATCCCCTACTATGCTATCCTATACTTTTTCAAAAATAAGATATCGAAACAGTTTAATTTTGATATAGAAAAAATCTCATAAAAACCAACCTAATATGAGTTCTGTTCTTTTATTCTCAATCTTAATGTTAAGTCTACTGGGAGTTGTTCTCGCAATAATTCTGTACCTAGTAGCGCAAAAGTTTAAGATTTTTGAAGATCCTCGCATTGATCAGGTAGAAGCGGTACTTCCCGGTGCAAACTGCGGAGGCTGCGGATACCCTGGTTGTAGAGGATTTGCCGATGCTTTTGTTAAATCCGAGGATTTATCTTCTTTCTTTTGTCCAGTTGGCGGAAACGACACAATGAACGCCGCCGCCGCGGTTATGGGCAAAACCGTAGAAGCAAAAGATCCTGAAGTTGCAGTTGTTCGTTGTTCGGGTAGTCCCGAAAACAGAAAACGCATTGTTAAATATGATGGAGCATCATCGTGTAAAATTGCTACCTCACTTTACAGCGGTGATACCGGTTGCCAGTTTGGCTGCCTAGGCTTAGGCGATTGCGTTGTAGTTTGTAAGTTCGACGCGATATACATCGACCCTGTAACCCTGCTTCCTGTTGTTAGCGACGAAAAGTGTACCGCATGCGGTGCCTGCGTAAAGGCTTGCCCTAAATTCATTATTGAACTACGCAAAAAAGGCCCAAAAAGCAAGCGCATTTTTGTATCGTGCATTAATAAGGATAAAGGCGGAGTTGCCCGTAAGGCTTGTCAAGTGGCCTGCATTGGATGTGGAAAGTGCGTAAAAGTATGCCCACACGATGCTATCACCCTTGAAAACAATCTAGCCTACATCGACTTCAACAAGTGCAAACTTTGCAGAAAGTGTGTGGAAGAGTGCCCAACCAGTGCAATTCTGGAATTGAATTTCCCGCCACGTAAGCCTAAAGCTGAGACAGAAGCACAAGTAGAAAAAACAGAGTAGCAACTATTCAATACCAATGAATATGTTAAAAACATTCTCAAAAGGTGGTGTTCACCCACCCGAAAACAAGATATCGGCAAATAAACCAATTGAGATATTGCCATTGCCACAAAGAGTGAGCATTCCTGTATCACAACATATTGGAGCCCCAGCAGCTGTTTTAGTTGCTAAAGGCGATAAGGTTAAAGTTGGACAGGTAATTGCGCAAAGCGCAGGGTTTGTATCGGCTAACATTCACTCCTCAGTATCAGGTACAGTTGAATCAATCGATACTGTCCTTGACAGTTCTGGATACAAACGCCAAGCTGTTACAATTACTGTAGAGGGCGATGAGTGGATTGAAAGTATCGACCGTTCAACAGAACTAAAAAAAGATATCCAACTAAACGCGCAGGATATAATTAAGCGCATAAACGAATCGGGTATTGTAGGCTTGGGCGGAGCAACATTCCCATCGCACGTAAAACTTTCGGTTCCTGCAGGTAAAAAGGCAGAAGTGCTTATTATAAATGGCGTTGAGTGCGAACCATACCTAACATCGGACCACAGGTTGATGCTTGAGAAAAGCCACGAAATGATGGTGGGAATACAAATCCTAATGCGTGCACTTAACGTTGAAAAAGCCCTGATTGGGATTGAAAACAACAAACCCGATGCTATTAAGTATTTGAAAAGCATTGCTGGAGAATATAAAGGAGTTGAGGTTCACGGCTTAAAAGTAAAGTATCCTCAGGGAGGGGAAAAACAACTTATCAAAGCCCTTATTAATCGCGAGGTGCCATCGGGCGGATTACCCATTGACATTGGAGCGGTTGTTCACAATGTGGGAACTGCATTTGCAGTTTACGAGGCTGTTCAAAAAAACAAACCACTATTTGAGAGGGTGGTTACTGTTACTGGCAAAAATCTCACAAAAACAGCAAACTATATGGTTCGCATTGGCACTTCGGTTGCTGAACTTATTGCCGCTGCAGGTGGGTTGCCCGAAGATACCGGAAAAGTTGTGAACGGAGGCCCTATGATGGGCAAAGCCCTCACAAGCACAGATGTTCCAGTTACTAAGGGGACTTCAGGGATTATAGTATTTCAATCCAAGGAATCGCAGCGCAAGGCTGATAGCGATTGTATTCGCTGCGCAAAATGCGTTTCAGTTTGCCCTATGGGATTGGAGCCATACCTACTTAACAGACTAAGCCAACGGATGATGTTCGAGAATATGGAGCATGAACATGTGCTCGATTGTATGGAATGCGGCTCATGCAGCTTTGAGTGTCCTGCAAACCTACCTCTGCTCGATTATATAAGACTTGGCAAAGCAGAAGTGAACAAAATAATCAGATCAAGAAAGAATTAGCAAACAAACTTAACCAGCTATAAACTAGTTTCTAATGGATAAGCAAATTATTGTATCACCCTCACCACACGTACACAGCGGGGAATCGACAAGCCGCCTGATGTTCAATGTGGTGTTAGCCCTGATGCCTGCATTTGCGGTATCGCTCTATTACTTTGGAATAGGGGCGCTAATAGTTACCCTACTGGCCGTAGGTTCCTGTGTAATTTTTGAGTATCTAATTCAAAAATACATCCTTAAAGTATCTCCAACCATCACCGATGGATCAGCTATTGTAACCGGATTACTTTTAGCATTCAACGTTCCCAGCAACTTACCCTGGCACATTGTTGTAATTGGCAGTTTAATTGCCATAGGTGTTGCCAAAATGAGTTTTGGCGGATTAGGGAGCAACCCTTTCAACCCTGCACTGGTTGGACGTGTGTTCATGTTGATTTCGTTCCCTGTTCAAATGACCAGTTGGCCATTGCCAGTAGCATCAAGGCTACAGTATATAGATGCAGTTACTGGTCCAACTCCATTGGCAATTCTAAAGGAGGGATTGAAAAATGGCGAAACAATCTCTCAAATGGGCGATAAAATCCCAACCCATATGCAAATGTTTATGGGGCTTATGGGCGGTTCGCTTGGTGAAATAGCCGCATTTGCGCTATTAATTGGTTTTGCCTGGTTGCTTTTCACCAAAGTAATTACCTGGCATATTCCAGTATCAATTTTTACGACAGTTGCAGTATTCACAGGCATTCTTTGGATGATAAACCCCGAAACCAACGCTGACCCTATTTTTCATCTACTCACCGGAGGTGTAATACTTGGTGCAGTTTTTATGGCAACCGACTATGTTACATCGCCCATGAACCCTGTAGGAATGTGGATTTTTGGTATTGGAATTGGTTTACTCACAGTAATTATTAGGGTTTGGGGTGCGTACCCCGAAGGCGTATCATTTGCAATTCTAATTATGAACGCATTTGTTCCCTTACTAAATCGATATGTTAAACCAAAAAGATTTGGAGAGGAGGTGAAGAAGAATGGCTAAAATTGAATCGAATTTCAAAAACATGACATTATCTCTGCTAGCAATTTCGCTTATTGCCTCAGCTGGTTTGGGATTAGTGTATCAATCAACTAAGGAGCCGATTGCCAAAGCACAATTGGCTAAAATTAACACAGCCATTAAAGCAGTTGTTCCAGAATTCAACAATCAACCCTTTGAGGAATCATATAAACTAGAGGTTGATGGTGGTGAACTGATTTTTTATCCTGCCACAAAGGATGGACAAGTGGTTGGAACCGCAGTTAAAACTTTCACAAATAATGGTTTTGCCGGATTAATCGAACTGATGGTAGGATTCCTACCTGATGGTTCGATCTATAAAATAGCGGTTGTTTCGCACAAAGAAACACCAGGTTTAGGTGATAAAATGGAACCAAGCAAATCAAATTTCAGCATTCAATTTGAAGGTAAAAATCCCGAAACTTTTAAACTGAAAGTAAAAAAAGATGGTGGTGATGTTGATGCCATTACCGCATCAACCATATCATCTAGAGCTTACTGTGATGCAGTTACAAGAGCATACAATGCACTTAAGGAAGGAGGTAAGAAATGAGTCAACTAAAAAATTTCTCCAAAGGTTTTCTCCAAGAAAATCCAATTTTAGTTCTGGTACTAGGAACTTGCCCCACGTTGGCAACAACCTCATCGGCCATGAATGGTATGGGAATGGGATTAGCAACCACCTTTGTGCTTTTTGGAAGCAATGTTGCCATTTCGTTACTATCCAGGTTTATTCCAGACAAGGTTCGCATTCCTGCTTTTGTTGTAGTAATTGCAACATTTGTTACCATTGTTGATTTGCTAATGCAAGCCTACACTCAGGGACTGTACGAGAAACTTGGAATTTTCATCCCTTTGATTGTAGTTAACTGTATAGTTCTTGGACGCGCCGAGGCCTATGCATGTAAAAACAACGCAATTTCATCTTTTTTCGATGGACTTGGCATGGGCTTAGGATTTACGCTAGCACTTACAGTTCTTGGTTCAATTAGAGAATTTTTGGGTAATGGATCGTTATTTGGCTACAAGTTCATTCCTGGCGATGGAATACTAGTATTTATATTAGCCCCAGGAGCATTCATTGCTTTGGGATATCTAATTGCTATAGTGAATAAAATTAGAAAAGCATAAAAATCTGCCATATGGAATATATACTAATAATAATTTCCGCCATTTTCGTTAATAATGTTGTGCTATCACAATTCCTGGGCATATGTCCTTTC
>CAZTVY010000226.1:0-4913 GCA_964617235.1 uncultured Rikenellaceae bacterium
TAAAATTAGATATTAATCCTTTATCTTCCGTTGACTCTTTTGGGTCGGTAAGAAGATTCAAGAAGTTAATGTAATCGTTAAGCAATATCTTGGTTTGATCTTTAATTAGCTGCATATCCTTTTCAGAAAAAGCAACGCTTTTTACCTCGGCAAGCAGCCTTGAATCATCGGAAACAGTGATTAACTTGCTATTTCTTACCCCTGCAATTTTGTAATTTTCAAATACTCCATTCTTTTCAAAGAATGCGACGCGGAATAGTAACTCCTCGGTATTCGTATTCTTTTGCTTGTTAAGATAGTTCCCGTCGATGCGCTTGTTGGTCATGATATCGACAGTGTAAATATCATTCCCGTGCGAAATGATATTCCCTGCTTTTAGGTTATCATAATCGAGGTAAACCTTCATTCCATCAGGATACCAAAGTAGAATGTTTGCAACATATGTTTCCAGTTCATAAACTTGACTTAGTTTATGCAATGGGTCAAGATCGTTGTAGATAATAGCCTTACGGCTTACAAACTGGTCGATAAGTTTTTGGCTCGTTTTATTGAGTTCATCAATATTTACAACTTCATCGGCCATTTGGTTTGAGTACATCTCATAACTCTTAAGGAGTTTAATGGCTTCGTTATAAATAATAGTCTTTTGCTTATCGTTGAACTCTTTTGCAAGGCCATTGAAACCTAAAAACATAAGAACTGAAAGTATGATTAATCTTTTCATGAAGATTCTATTTACTAATTCTTTCATCGTTTACTGCTTTACAACTTTCTTAATAATTACCTCATTCTTGTAACTTATCCTGATGTAGTAAATTCCATTTGAAAGGGATGAAATATCCACATCAAAATCGGTTGTGTTATAGCTCTGGCTTAAAACAATATTACCAAGAATATTTACAACTCTTACATTAAGTTCGCCTGATATCTTGTTCCCCGATGATACCTTGAACAACCCTGCTGAAGGATTTGGATAGATCTTAACGTTATCGTTTAATAGATCATCTATTCCGCTTGCTAATTCAGCCTTGAAAACATCGCTTTGAGTCCAGCACTCACCACCCTCGTTAACAGATACATAGTAATCGCCATATTCTCTGTTTGCGTAGTACTGGTAAGCATTGGCACCCGGAATAGGGCTGTCAATGTTGTTGTAATACCATTTATAGCCCGATGCAGTCATATTATCACAAGCAAGAGTCCAGATAGTTGGACCATGTCCAAGAATTGTAGGCTTAGGAGGTGCGGGCTTCGTAACAATTGTTAGTTTATTTGATTCCGATGAACAGCTACCTGGTTCTACTACTACAGAGTAATCGGCAGCAGTTAACTTACCTGTATAAATACTGTTTGTCGCCCCATCTATTATATCGCCATTGCGTTTCCATTGGAAGTTTAATCCATTTGTGGTAGAAGTTACCTCCAACTTTACCTCAGTACCTGGACAGAAATTGTTTGTTGATTCGGAAATTGTCGGTTTGGCAGGTCTTTCTTTAATTGCTATTGTTTTTGTTGCTGTATTTGAGCAATTATTCTCGCCAGTAACTTTAAACTTTATGGTGTAATTTTTCTTTTCAGCATAAGTATGGGTGCCAGGGTTGAAGTAGTTTGAAGTGCTTCCATCGCCAAAATCCCATATCCAATCAATCAAACCATTCGTATTAGCAGGATTTACTATTGTTGCTGTTAACCCTTCGCAAACATCATCGGCAGTGAATGAAACCGTTGGAATTGGTTTTACATGTGCAATTCCATAAACAGTGTCATTCTGCAAATTGTTGTTTGTAATAATTAGCCTTACAGTATGGTCACCAGTAGTTTGGAAAACGTGTTTTTGCATTTTCCCTGTAACAGTGGGGATATCACCAAAATCCCATCTCCATTCTTTAATCCCTACAAAAGAAAATGAGTTATCAATAAATATTGTTGTGTCACCCAAGCAAACTGGTTCTGCGGTAAAACTTGCAAGTGCTGCCTTCACTGTGAATTGTTTTATTTCAGACCACTCACTACCGGAGAATACACCATCAATCGCTTGTACTTGCCATTCATAATTCCCTTCGGGAAGATTATACCTTGCAAAATTGTTAAGACCATTGGGTCTAAATGGTGAATTTCCAAAGTTTGGAATCAATCTTGAGCCATCGTCCATCGTTTGTGGAGCACAAAGCCATTGACTGCTTCCTTCCTTGCGTAAGCGAATATTATATGACATTTGCGTAGTAGGTGTTTCGTCTGAAATAATGTTATCCCACATAAGTTGTACATAACCAGGTACATTTACATAGTTTAGGTTTGTGGGCGACGCAGGTTTTTTATTGCTAGCAAAATTGCCAGAGTAGTAATTGTAATTATTTCGTTGAATGCTTCCGGTAACCTCATCCAAATCGCCATCATTATCATAATCAGCTTTTTTGCTGTAATTGAAGAACGATTCAGCTATTGAACCTTCAAAGAATGTGGTATCGGGAAAATTATTAGTAACAATAAAGAATCCATCATCTCCTTCTATTTTTAAATCTAAATCGCCATCATTGTCAAAATCGTTCCAAAAGCATGTTTCATCTAAATATTCTCTTTTTGATCTTCCCTGGTTAATCAAAATTTCGGTAAAAGTTTCGTTTTTATTGTTTCGATATAGGCGAGCAATATCAGGAATTCCATCGGCTGGATATGAATCGTTTTCTGAACCTGAAATTGCAAAATCAAGATAACCATCATTATTAAAATCGGCCCAAGCTGCTGAACCATCTTGAATGCCTACGAAATTTGTGTTCGGTAATAAATCAAATTGAGTAGATGTAGATGTTGATTTGTTTACAAATAGTTGAGTTACTGAAAAATCGGTATTGCGTGCACCCCAAGGATTACCGCACATTAGCAAATCTAATTTGCCATCATTATTAAAATCGCCCCACGAAACGGAACCATTGGATACTTGGGTTGAAAAAGCTCCAATTTGTTGGGTGAATGTTCCATCGCCATTGTTTTTGTAGAGATTCGTAAAAGACACTTCTACAAAATGTGATGGAAGTGCGAATGATGAATCGCGATAACCAGTAACAACAAAATCCAAGAGTCCATCGTTATTGAAGTCGGCTACTGATGGTTTATTTATATTCCCAATGCTTGATGGGAATACCGTTTCAAAGGCCAGGTTTGTAGTTGTAAAATCATTATCCCCCTTATTTTCCCATAAATAGCCTGCAAGAATGCCTCCTCCGTTATTTTTTACATTAAGTATGTCAAGATATCCGTCATTATTAAAATCAGCAAAACAAATTTCATTAAAACCTGTGTAATTAATTAAGTAGGGATCAGTATTAAATATGGCATAATTATCCTTGGCCGAACTGTTCATTCGATAATACTCAGGGTTCCCATTATTATCGATATATTCAACTACATGTATAGCAAAAAGGCTTGTACGATCAAGATCGGTAATAATAACACTATCTTCAATTCCATTGTAAACACAATACCATCCGGTAGATCCTATTGATGGACCCGATAAGAATCTTGAAACACCTATGTACTGTATTCCATTTACCGGTTTTGAAGTTTCAAGGGTAGCGTTATTTTTCATTTTCACGAATACCGCACAACGTGTTCCGTTGCCTCTTGTCCAATTAGCCTTTACACTTGTTTTGCTAAGTACTTTTAATGACAGATTAGATGCTGGAATAGTATCAATTATTACCGAGTCGATAGCCGAAAATTCACTTCCTTTATAACCGTTGTCAACAGCCTGAACACTCCAATAGTATTTTACACCCACATTTAAGGCCAGTTTGGCAAAGGTATTGTTCTGGCAATTTCCCACAGCAGGAATCTGTCGGTAGCCATTTGTTTTTGACATCGGGCTAACAACTTCACAGCCATTTTTTGTTGTGCCAACCCTGATGTTATAAGTTAAAGCGTTTGAAGGAGTTTCGGCATCGGTTGCCGCATCCCAACTTAAGGTATATTGATGCCCTGCTGTATGTTTCAGACCCGATGGTTTACTTGGAGCAGAATTCTTTTTAAAATTGGTGTTTTTATATAATTGCGTTTTTGCAACAGCTAAATCCGTTTTGCCAGATAAGAACAAATCCAAATTTCCATCATTGTTATAATCAACCAAATTTGCAGAACCATTCGATACATTTACCAGATTAAAATCGTTTCTTCTGGTAAATGTATGATCGGAGTTTTGTTCAAAAAAGGCTGTTTCATAAACTTGTCCTCCATTTGAACTATTCCCGGTCATTACAAAATCAATAAGTCCATCGTTATTATAATCGCCACAGGTAATAGAACAACTCCCAAATGCTGGTAAGTTGCCGAATGATTGTTGAATGAATTTTCCGTTTCCATCATTCTTGTATAGGCCTGAAATAAGATCATATTCACCTTGTGGCGCTGAATTTCCTGATAACAAAATATCTAAATATCCATCGTTATCGTAATCGAACCAAACAGCTTTTCCATCACGTATTCCAGGCAAGTTAGCAGTAGTTAATTCTGAAAAGTATCCATCACCATTGTTTTGATAAATTTTTGTAATTATTCCATAATTTGAATTACCTGCTATCAGCAAATCCATTTTACCATCGTTATTGTAATCGCCCCAGGCAATTGAACCGCTTTTGAATTGGGGAAAGAGGGTTTCGGTTTGTTCGGCAAAACTACCATCCCCATTGTTTTTATATAATGCCGAATAATTTCCTGTATTTAAACTTCCAGAAATAAAAACGTCTAAATCTCCATCATTATCATAATCGGCCCAGGCAGAGGCACTTTCATCAACCTTTTTAGGAAACAATGAAGTCAATTCAGTGAAAGTATTTCCGGGTTCCTGTTTATACATGGTTGTCACTTGCCCAAACATGGAGTAACCAGTAATATCCCCACAGGCATATACCCGGGGATGA
>CAZTVY010000227.1:0-4906 GCA_964617235.1 uncultured Rikenellaceae bacterium
CATTTATTTTGAGAAATAGATATAAATATTTTTTACCGGTCTACTTCCTGGCGATAATAATGGTTTCGATGTTGAGCGAGGATACTTTTGAAAGTCATATCGGGATAACCTTTGCTGTTCTTTTTGGATCATTATTTATTTTTGGTGATAATTTTTTACCCAAAATCAATGAATCCAATCCGACTAACCTCTGATTTTTATTCAAGAGATGTATTGTTGGTTGCCCCAGAATTGCTCGGCAAGCAACTGGTTAGCGTATTGCCCGATGGTTCAATTCTAAGGTACCTGATTACAGAGGTTGAAGCCTACAAAGGTACTGGCGACTTGGCTTGTCACGCTAGCAAAGGCAGAACCGAGCGCAATAAGGTTATGTTTCAGCAGGGCGGATTGGTTTACGTGTACTTAATTTATGGAATGTACTGGATGCTGAATGTTGTTACATCCGTTGAGGGTGATCCTGAAGCAGTTTTGATTAGGGGAATTAAAGGTTATTCAGGTCCAGGTAAATTGACAAAACATCTTGGTATTGACAAAAGTTTTTATGCCGAAGATCTTGCATCCTCATCAAGGATTTGGATAGAGGATGTTGGGATAACTCCCAAAATTAAAACCACACCCCGAATTGGTATCGATTACGCTGGGCCATACTGGGCAAATATCCCTTGGCGTTTTATAATTGATGAGAAAGTATAGGATTAATAAGTTTTATTATACACAGGATTTCAACATAGTTATGAAAATTGTATTTGCAGAACCAATTGGTATGACTAGCAGCACGAAGGCATCTTTTGCTTTTGAAATGCAAGAGTTAGGTCATACTGTTGAGTATCATGATGATTTAGTTAAGGATCAGTCCGATCTTAGCAAAAGGGCAGCCGATGCTGATGTTTTAGTTTTAAGCAATCAGCCTTTGTCTGCCACCACTATCAATGGCCTAGAGAAGCTTAAAATGATTTCTGTCGCTTTTACCGGTGTAGACCATTTGCCGCTAGATTATTGTCGCGATAAAAAAATCCTTATCAGCAACGCCGCAGGTTATAGCACCGCCGCTGTTGCAGAATTAACTATCTCAATGGCAATATCCTTGATGAGAAAAGTTGTGGAGTTGGATTCTTCTACTCGGGAGGGCGATACCCGTAAAGGTTTTCTTGGTGGAGAACTATATGGTAAAATCTTTGGAATTTTTGGATTGGGAGCAATTGGTACTCGAGTTGCGCAGCTTGCTAATGCTTTTGGATGTAATGTAATTGCCTATAATCGAACGCTAAAGCATATTGATGGAGTTAAGCTTGTTGGCCTTGAGGAACTTTTTTCTACTGCCGATGTAGTTTCGCTTCATATTCCGGCTACGAGTCAAACAGTTGGAATAGTCAACAATAAGCTTATCAGCACCATGAAACCAAACTCTATACTTATCAATACGGCACGCGGTACCTTGGTGGATTATAGTGCACTATCCAAGGCACTTAATGATGGATTAATTGCTGGTGCTGCAGTTGACGTTTACGAGCATGAACCCCCAATTGAAATGGACCATCCTTTGTTTAAAGCACCAAACACAATTCTTTTACCCCATGTTGGATATGCCACTAAGGAGGCAATAGATAGAAGAACCGATATTGTGTTAGAGAATATTCGTTGTTGGCTAAAAAATATTCCTCAGAATGTGGTTGTATAGCAATGGGATACGGAAAAAATGAAAATTTTTTAAAAAAATATTTGGAACAAATTAAATAAATATATTACATTTGCACCGCTAAAGAAAACAGCACTCCTCATTAGCTCAGTTGGTTAGAGCACCTGACTGTTAATCAGGGGGTCCTAGGTTCAAGTCCTAGATGAGGAGCAAGCCCCGATGAGCAATCGGGGTTTTTCTTTTTAAGTACGTTTTACTTGGCATTCACACAAAAGATGTCTAATTTTCAACCAATTAAAAAATTCAACTATGAGTAAAGTTCTTGGATTAGGGAATGCCCTTGTAGATATTATGACCAAATTGAATGATGATTCAACCCTTGATCAACTTGGCTTGCCAAAGGGTAGTATGCAGTTGGTTGATGAGATATTTATGCAAAAAGCAGTTGAGCACACTAAACATTTTCCTCAAACTTTAGCTGCAGGAGGTAGTGCTGCAAACACGATTCATGGCTTGGCAAACCTAGGTGTTAATACTGCGTTTATAGGCAAAATTGGAAACGACAAATTTGGAAGTGCATTTGAGTCCGATATGCGTAAGAATAGCATTAATCCAATTATGTTAAAGGGTAAAGCCGAGTCTGGTAGAGCTCTTGCTTTGGTTAGCCCCGATTCTGAGAGAACTTTTGCTGTCTATCTTGGTGCTGCCATTGAAATGACTGCTGAGGATTTAAAACCTGAAATGTTCGATGGTTACTCATATTTTCATATTGAAGGGTATTTGGTTCAAAATCAAGACCTAATTCGAAGTGCAGTTGAGATTGCACATAGAAAGGGACTAAAAATATCGTTAGACTTAGCCAGTTACAATGTTGTTGAGGATAACCGCGATTTTCTAAAGGAAATTATCCTTAAGTATGTTGATATAGTTTTTGCCAACGAGGAGGAGTCTAAAGCATTCACCGGGAAATCGCCAGAGGAGTCGCTTGAGATAATTGGTAGTATGACTTCAGTTGCCGTAGTAAAACTTGGTTCTGCTGGATCTTTAATTAAACGCGGAGATGAGACGGTAAATGTTGGAATTATTAACGTCGATTGCATTGATACAACTGGTGCGGGAGATTTATACGCATCAGGATTTCTTTATGGCTTAATAAAGAATCTTCCTTTGCATAAATGTGGACAAATTGGAGCAGTGCTTTCGGGTCACGTTATTGAGGTTTTGGGCCCAAAGATGGATGGTAAACGATGGGATAATGTAAAGAAGTTAGTTGAAGGAATTGAGAACGAATAGAGTTTTAAATCTGAGCATTCAAAGGATATTTTTCCCTAGAATTGCACTATGATTTTAACTCTTTGCCGTATTTGTAAAGTTTGAATTGCCGATAAAATATACTAAAACAGATTTATAGCCCATTTAAATACTGATATGCCTGAAGGTGTGAGTATAAATATTTCTTCATTTGATTTACTATTAATGGGTTATCATTACAATAATCTGTTTGATCGGTTGATTTATACTTGTAAAGTTTAGTTTTTCCATCACCATCTAGTATCAAGAGCCACTCCTCGTCTATTACACCATATTTCTCATGAGCATTAAAAAATGCGAATGGCCGAGTTTCATTAAGCAAATCAATACCCATAGTTAAATTTTCATAGTTGATATTCAATAGCCCCATAATAGTCGGAAAAACATCTATTTGACTAGCCATTTTGTCGATTATTATGTTTTCCCGAATTACCGATGGAGCATAGATGATTAGCGGAGTATGCAAGTAGTCTAACGAAATATCATAACTGGTTCTGATTGGGGCTCCATGGTCGGCAATAAAAACAAATAATGTACTATCAAACCAGGGTTGATTTCTTGAAAGATTTAAGAACTTTTGAAGTGACCAATCCGAATATTCCACTATTTGCTTTTTAATCTCTGAAGACTTTGGCTTAAAGTAATCAGGCAAATAGAATGGACCATGATTGCTAGCAGTCATAAACACCGACAAAAACGGCTTGCCTTTACTGTATAGGTTATTAAGAACAGGAATTGAAAATTCAAACATAAAATCGTCAGGAACGCCCAAGGTTGTTTTAACGGCTTTTGAGGGGTAATCTTTTTTCGATATAACAGTTTCAAACTGGTTGTTTTTAAGGAATCCTTCAACATTGTCAAATTGCCCATCGTGTGTTGTGAAGTAAATGGTAGAATAATCATTCTTTTTTAGAACAGAAGCAATTCCTTCGTATTGCTTCATACTGGTGCCCTTCATGGGGTGCTGCCCTGCTATGGCAGGATATGAGAAAAGTGTGCTAAAGATTCCATTGTGAGTATGAATGCCTGCAGTATAACAGTTTCTAAAATAATACCCTACATTCGAAATACTATCAAGAAATGGAACGAGCATCTCTGAATCCTTATTGTTTAAATGGTATGCGGACATCCCTTCCATAATAACTACAACTACATTGTATGGGTGTTTTCTGCTTTCAATGCTATTTCTGCTCCTGTTAAGGGGATACGAAGGCGAAGGGGTATTGATATTAAAATATCCTTGTAGGTTTTTAACCGCAAGGCTATCATCCATATAGTGATAGTTTTTTTGTTTTTTTAACTCCAAGTAGCTGTTTATTAGGGTAAAGTTCGGATTAAGTCCGAGTTGGTTTAAGAATGAGTTATTGCAGAAATATGCTGTGCCAACTCTTATGGGCGATTTTTCGTCAATACGACCTCTTATTCCTAAGAAAATAAGTCCTGTAATAAGTATTGTTATGGGCAAATGGATGTATAGTTTTAAATTACTTTTTGAAAAATTAGTTGAATTGAATATCTTTTTTAAGAACAAAAAGAAGGTAATGTTTAGGATTACAAAGATTATTGTGTATCCCCAGTACCTTGGCTCCTGAATAATCATTTTAAAAACAAAACCAGGAGTATTTAGCCATGCAAAAGCAGCGCATGAAAAACGAGAAAAAAACTGAGAGAAGTATGGTATGTCTGCGCTGCAAACAATAAAAGCAATGGAGAACATTGTAAAGATGTAGTAAAAAGATACTTTCTCTATAATTTTATTTACATTGCCAAATGCAGTATAAATGGACAGAAATAAGAAAGGTAAAATTATTATATAGCTTGCTATAACGATGTCAAATCTTAAACCGATTACGAAAGACTGAATTATTTCTAAGTTGGAAGCCGATCCGACCCTGTTATGCTCAACGGCATACAGAGCCAGCCTAAACAATGAGAATACGCACAAAGAAAGCAAGTAAA
>CAZTVY010000228.1:0-4899 GCA_964617235.1 uncultured Rikenellaceae bacterium
AGTTAAGGCATTAGAAGAACAAATAATTAACGGCTAAGCACAATGGATATCAAAGATATAATTAAAGAGGAAAACCTTGTTTACTCAAAAACAAAGGTTTTAACCGACAACATTATGCACTACTGCCCTGGCTGTACCCATGGTGTTGTTCATAAGGTTCTAGCAGAAGTTATTGACGAACTAAATATTCAGGAAAAAACCATTGGCGTTACTCCTGTAGGTTGCGCAGTACTTGCATACAACTATTTACATATCGACTGGCAAGAGGCTGCTCACGGTAGAGCTCCTGCTGTTGCTACAGCAATCAACCGCTTATATCCAGAAAAATATGTTTTCACATATCAGGGTGATGGCGACTTAGCATCTATTGGTGCTGCAGAGATTATCCATGCTTGTAACCGTGGCGAAAAAATGATGGTTATCTTCATCAACAACGGTATTTACGGTATGACTGGTGGTCAGATGGCTCCAACTACACTAGAAGGTATGCCAACTGCAACATCTCCTTACGGACGCGATGTAAAAATGACTGGTCAGCCATTGAAAATTACCGAGTTAATAGCTCAATTACCAGGCACTTGCTACGTTACACGCCAAGCAGCTCATACTCCTGCAGCAGTTCGCAAACTGAAAAAAGCTATTACAAAAGCATTGGAGAATACAGGTAAGAAAAAAGGAACTTCGTTCATTGAAGTTGTATCAACCTGTAACTCTGGCTGGAAACTTTCTCCAGTAAAATCGAACGAGTGGATGGTTGAACATATGTTCCCATACTACCCACTTGGCGATATGAAAGATGAATAGGATTATTAACTATTAAAATCCAAAAAGAAAATGACAGAAGAAATCATTATAGCCGGATTTGGTGGCCAAGGAGTACTTTCGATGGGTAAAATCCTTGCATACTCAGGAATCATGCAAGGTCAAGAGGTTGCTTGGATGCCATCATATGGTCCAGAAATGCGCGGAGGTACAGCTAACGTTACCGTTATTATTAGCGATTCCCGTATTAGCTCGCCAATCCTTCAGGAATTTGACACAGCCATTATTCTTAACCAACAGTCAATGGATAAGTTTGAAAAAATGGTTAAACCTGGTGGTACGTTAATTTACGACCCAAATGGTATTACACGCCATCCAGAACGTAAGGATATCAAAATTTGCAAGATTGAGGCTGCTGAAGAGGCTGCAAGACTTAAAAGCGCTAAAACCTTCAATATGATTGTTCTTGGTGCTTTCTTAAAGGTTAAGCCAATTGTTAAGATGGAGAACGTAATTAAAGGATTAGAGAAATCACTTCCTTCGCGTCACCACCACTTAATTCCAATGAACCAAGAGGCAATTCAAAAAGGAATGGATATTGTAAAGCAATAAGGATATAATCCTAATGAAAAAGCCCCTTTCGGGGCTTTTTTTATTAGTGGTTGAACAAGTTCGGGTCCTTAAAAGAGTATATACGCGTTGATATTTCAATCATAACTGCAGCCTCCTCGTGCTTTGGGTCAATAGCCACAGCCTTGTTGAAACAACTCAACGCTCCCTTCATATCACCTTTGCGAGAGAAAACCTTACCTTTAAGATACCAAGTCTCAGCCTCATTATCGGGCAAATTTGTTACAAATTCTAAAGCTTTATCAATTTCCTGCTTCTCTATCAAACCCTGCACCAAGTCCCTATTATTCATGACAAACTGTTGATTTTTTGTAATCATATAGTTGATGTCTTGAGATGTAATCCCAAACATCGTCGGGCACATAGCCCGAAACATTCTGCCCCTTACTTACCAAATCCCTAATTTGGGTTGACGATATACCTAATACCGGTGCATCAACAAGTGTGAATCTACTCGATGGAAATTTCATAAACATAGCAGTAACTTCTCTTGGATAAACATAAATATCCCAGTTATTAATTAGGGTTTCGTAATCCTTCCACTGGTTTAATGTCTTAACAGAATCGGAACCCATTAAAACAACTAACTCATTATTAGGATGAAGTTTGGCTAATTCTTTTAAAGTATCAACCGTATAGGATGGACGAGGCATTCCAAGCTCCACCTCGCATATTTTTAAACGTTTATTGTTTTCTGGCACACCCAAACGGAGCATATTAAGCCTATGCTCATCCGAAATAAGGATACTCTTATCCTTCAATGGATTTTGAGGGCTAATAACAAACCAAATCTCATCTAAATCCGAAAACTCCAAAAGGTACTCGGCAATAACCAAGTGCCCTGTATGAATTGGATTGAACGAACCAAAAAACAATCCTGCCTTCATATCCTACTTATTTATGAATGTTTCAACCGCCTTTTCTGCTTCGTAGAACGCGGTCTCAACCTGTTTGTTTACAATAATAACATCAAACTGATTTGCATACTCCATTTCCTCCTGAGCCTTCCCTACTCTAACGCTAATAGAACTGTCGGTTTCAGTTCCCCTTTTAATGAGTCTAGCACGGAGTTCATCTATTGATGGTGGCATTACAAACACAGCCAATGAGTTTGCTGGAAACTTCTTTTTAAGATTTACTCCGCCCTTAACATCCACATCAAACATAACGTGATGCCCCTTTTCCCAAATTCTGTATACCTCAGACCATAAAGTTCCGTAGTACGAACCAGGGTAAACCTCCTCCCATTCAACAAATTCATTGTTGGCTATACGTTTTCGGAAATCATCCACCGAAAGAAAATGATAATCAACCCCATTAACCTCACCATTTCGGGGTGCTCTACTACAAGCCGACACCGAAAACTCAAGAGTATTATATCTTGAAAGCAAATGCTTTACAATGGTTGTTTTACCTGCACCAGATGGCGCTGAAAATATGAGTAATTTCCCTTCCATAATCAATTGAATATGGCAATAATAAGAATTCTTTTTTGTTTAAGTAAACTTAGTGTGGATTTTTTATGAGCGAAGTGTCAGTCAACAAAATACATTTTATGTCAGACTTTACTTCTCCTTCTTCCAACTACAAAATATTCAGAGATTGCTCCTTAATCTTCTCCAACTCATCCTTCATCATCACAACTAATTTCTGAATATCGGCATTGTTGGCTTTAGAGCCTAGCGTGTTAATCTCGCGACCCATTTCTTGGGCTATAAAGCCCAACTTTCGGCCAACTGGCTCATCGAGGTTAACTGTATCGATAAAGTATTTACAGTGATTTCGCAAACGAACCTTCTCCTCGGTAACATCAAGCTTTTCAAGGTAGTAAATTACCTCCTGCTCAAACCTATCGGAATCGAGTTTAATATCCTTCGATATTCCGTTAAGATTATCAATGAGTCTACTTCGAACATCATTAATGCGTTGCCTTTCGAAAGGCTCAACCTTCTCCAGTAAACTTAGTATCAAATCCACGCGCATCAGGATATCTTTTTCCAATACATTGCCTTCCTGCACTCTAAACTTTATAATTTGTTCAAGAACTTTACCTGTTGCTTCCTTCACAGCATTCCATTCCGTGTCAGTTGTTTCGTCCTTTTGTACCTTCAACACATCGGGCAGGCGAAGAATGGTCTGAAGAATTGGCTCTCCATTAATATTGATGTTGTGCTTATCGGAAATCTGAGTAAGTTGATTATAGTACGATGCAAATACCTCTCCATTAATTGGAACTGCCGTTGAATCGGTTGAATCCTCGTAGGAAATTTGAAAATCGACCTTACCCCTAACCAATTGCTGCGAAATAAGAGAACGAATCTCCATCTCAATCTCACGGTATATTTGGGGTAACCTAACATTCAAATCGAGCTGTTTGCTATTCAAAGAGCGTATCTCAGCAATAATTTTTTTAGTACCAAATTCCACTTCGGCCTTGCCGTAACCTGTCATCGAAATCAACATAAATGAGCATTTAAATTTGAGCAAAGGTAGAATAAAAATTAGACAATGAGTTAATTTGAGAGTAAGAGAATAAGTCAATGAGAGAATGTGCAAATTTGAAGATTTTGAGAGCGTTAAAATGGGTGTAAAATGTCGAATGATGTATTTTGAATGTAAAAGGAATAAGCCCCGACTGGGCGATAGCAATAGCCCCGAGTTTTAACTCAGGGATTAAAAATGCGAAACCGTTGGAAGCGATGCACAGAAAAGTGATGGTTTGAAAAAGTTTTGGAATAGTTGCATCGCAAAGAATGAATATTGGTATGAAACCAGGATAGATTGAATTTAAACCACCTAATAACTAATTAACTCTATAACTTATTAACTCAACAACCAATAAACATTCAACCCAAAAATACCTACATTTGCAACCAAATTTCATACTACTCGTTTACACATCAGTTTCAAACATTACTAATATGGGAATGAAAGCTTTTTACACGATACTGTTGCTTGTGCTATCAAATACATTTATGACACTAGCATGGTATGGACATCTAAAGTTTAAGGACTTAAAATGGTTTGAGAATCTGGGATTAGTAGCAATTGTTATGATTAGCTGGGGTATTGCACTATTCGAGTATTTCTTTCAGGTTCCTGCAAACAGAATAGGATTCAAAGAAAATGGAGGTCCTTTTTCGTTGGTAGAGCTAAAAGTGATTCAGGAAACAATCACCCTAATTGTATTCACAATATTCACAGTATTTGCGTTTAAAACAGAATCGTTCAAAACCAACCATTTTATAGGTTTTGCATTCCTAATCTTAGCGGTTTACTTCATATTCAAGAAATAATTGCATAAAAAAGAAGGAGGCCTACGGCCTCCTTCCACCCCAAACACACGATTTAACAATAAATCGAGAATAGTTCCCCTTAGTAGAATCCTCTGAACAAACTAACCAATTATTTGCACGGGGCTATTCTAAAGAACTATTTACAAATATAACGCCATTTTTAACTTTTCAATATAAAAAAAGTCATTTGGGATAAATTTTAACACTAAAG
>CAZTVY010000229.1:0-4844 GCA_964617235.1 uncultured Rikenellaceae bacterium
GAAGACAAAACTGCTAAAGAATGGAGAAGCTCCAATCTTTATTCGTGTAACTTTAGGCCAAGACCGTGCAGAGTTTGGCATAAAAAAAAGTGTGCTCCCTAAGCTTTGGGATGATACAGCCCAACGTGTTAGAAAAACCTCTCCTGTTTCAAGCGAGATAAATACCACGCTTGAAAACTATCTACTCAACATCAAATCAATAGTTGATTACTTGAAATTTACTCAGGATATAATATCTCCTCAGGAAATTATCAATAAAATACATGGTAAGAAAGAGCGGCGCAGGACAATTCTCGAAGTATTCGGCGAACATAACGCCAAAACCGCCAAACTGCTTGGTATAGATTACGCAAAAGCAACCGTACAGAGGTATGAGACGTGCTATGCACATACTCAGAGCTTCATTAGGTGGAAGTATAAGCGGGATGATTACCCTCTCGACCAATTAAACCAACAGTTTATTAAGGACTATGAGTTTTACTTGAAAACAGAAAGGAAATGCAATCACAACTCTGCAACCAAGTACCTTAAAAATCTTAAAAAGATTGTTCGCATTGCACTTGCCAACAATTGGCTAGCACAAGACCCTTTTGCAACCATTCAATTTAAGTATAAGCCAGTAGACGCTGTTTTCTTATCAGAGATAGAACTTGAACAGATTCTGAAAAAAGAGATTAAAATTGAGAGATTGGCTTTAGTGAGGGATATTTTTGTGTTTTGTTGTTTTACTGGACTTGCTTTTTCAGATGTTAAAGGATTAAAGAAGGAACACCTTTCGATGGACAAAGAAGGCTTTATGTGGATTAATAAACGAAGGGAGAAGACCAACCAGATGTGTACAATTTTGGTGATTGATGGTGCTCGGAGAATAATTGAAAAGTACAAAAACCATCCTACTGTGATGAACGAGAGTTTGGTGCTACCTGTGTTGAGTAACCAAAAAATGAACGGATATCTTAAAGAGATAGCCGATATATGTGGGGTGCAAAAATCTGTTACAACGCATACCGCAAGGCATACTTTTGCAACTACCGTTGCTTTGGGGAATAATATTCCGATTGAGGTTGTTGCTAAAACAATAGGGCATTCCAATATTAAGATGACACAACGCTACGCCAGAACCACAGAAGCCCTTATAAAGAAGAATATGGGGCAAATTGTATCGATTTACTAGGGTTAGTTCAAGTTCTTTACCATAAATGCGAGCCTTTAACGAGTAATGTGAAGCCGTTGAAGGCTCGTTTTGTTGGTATAACTATACCTTAATTACATTTACTGCAAAAGAATTTTCTGATATATCCATTGTTAGAATTGACGAAAACGATAAGGCTTTTCTCCCATTAAACGTGATGAAAAGTGGGTTTTAGAAGAATTGTTTGCTTTAAGTAATGTGGTTTTATGCTTGTCTAAATGTTTATGATATTGTTAATCATCGCATTGGTATTTTTTTTGAGTAACCAATCCGTACGTTGAACGGACGGAATAGCATGCTTCGGGACTACTTTTCTAGTTTAAAAGGGTTATCTAAATGTTATTATTACTAATCATTTTGTTTTTAGTAAATTATTTCTTTTATATAACTTTATAGTGCGCTTAAGGAAACTCTTATGGGTATCATTCTGATAGTATAAAATGTATTAGTTGTAATAAAATACATGAATAAGTAGGTTTTCCTTTAGTTCAGAAAATACAGTGAAAATTCGAAAAGGTAACAAAATCGATAGGTAAAATGATTATTAATAAGTAATAACAAGAGGACAAAATGCAATACAAACGATTAAAACTTGGTGCTGTATTGTTGTTAGGCTTAGGACTAACAGACCTACATGCACAATCTAGCGTTAACTCTACAGGCGGTAATGCTTCAGGCAGCGGAGGTTCAGTGAGCTATTCTGTTGGTCAGGTTTTTTATAACATCAGCACTGGGACAAATGGTTCAGTAGTACCTGGGGTGCAGCAACCCTACGAGATTTCGACAGTAACGGCTATTGAGGAAGTTCACGGCATTAACCTTTTGCTTTCAGCCTACCCAAATCCTACTTCCGATTATCTTACATTGGAAATTGATGCTTCGATTACGCTCAGCACCCAGTCAATGACTTATCAATTATTTAATGTACAAGGTAAACTTTTACGAAGCGGAAAAATCACAGGCAGCCAAACAAGCATTAATATGCAAGACCTATTGCCTACAACCTATTTTGTTAAAGTAATTGATGGAAATAAAGAGGTTAAAACATTTAAAATCATTAAAAATTAATAGCTATGAAAAGAATATTTACAACTTTAGTTTTCGTAATATTAACTATAACCGTGTTTGCCCAGTCACCACAAAAGATGAGTTATCAGGCTGTGGTAAGGAACAGCAGTAATGCCTTAGTTGTCAACAAACAGATTGGGATGGAAATAAATATCCGACAAGGTTCTGTGTCGGGTGCAATTGTTTACACCGAAACGCAAACACCAACCACTAATGCCAACGGATTAGTTAGTATTGAAATAGGTGGAGGTGCAGGTTTTAGTACAGTAGATTGGTCGGCAGGCCCCTACTTTATCGAAACTAAAACAGCGGTAGTTGCACCCTTAACGACATATACCATAACAAGTACAAGCCAATTGTTAAGTGTCCCTTATGCTTTACATGCAAAAACGGCAGAAATAATTACAGGTACGATTACTGAAACCGACCCTTTGTATACTTCATGGAGTAAAGACTACAACGACTTAACCAACAAACCTGTATTATTTGATGGCAATTATAATAATCTTACAAATAAACCCAATCTGTTTAGCGGGAACTACAACGATTTAACGAACAAGCCAATACTATTTAGTGGTTCGTTTGCCGATTTGACAAATAAGCCAACAACTGTAGCAGGCTATGGCATTACTGATGCATTCGATGGGAATTACAACAGCCTATCAAACAAACCCACCCTGTTTAGCGGTTCGTTTGCCGACCTTTCTAACAAACCCACAACCATAGCAGGTTATGGAATAACGGATGCTTTTGATGGCAATTACAGTAATCTTACAAATAAGCCAACGCTGTTTAGTGGGAGTTATAACGACTTGATCAACAAGCCTGTAAGCGCCACAACAACAACAGACGGTTTTATGAGTAGTGTTGACAAAACAAAACTTGATGGTTTAACAAATGCCGACGGCTCTGAAACCAAACTAACAGCTGGAGCAAATGTAACTGTAACAGGAGCAGGGACAACAGCTAGCCCTTATGTGGTAAATGCTAGCGGTAGCGGCTCTCATTATCTTGGCGAAGAGTACCTTGGCGGCATTATTTTTTACCTATACATTGGCGGCGATGGCCTACAGCACGGGTTGGTAGTTTCAAAAACCGAGAGTACAGGAACATGGAGCGGCTCTACTCTGGTCGGTGCTAATAGAACTGAAGATGGCCTTTATAATACAACCCTTATGCCTGCAGGTAGTACAGTCAAAACTTGGGTTATTGGCCTTGGTGCAAGCTGGTACCTACCATCCGTTGATGAGTTAAGCCTACTTTGGCACAACCGTTACCACATAAATAAAACAGCACGTTCGATTGGTTCTGACTTATTGTCAAGCAATGGCTATTATTGGAGTAGTATGGAGTACGATGCTACGGGTGCATACGGCTTCGATTTTTTTCAAGGCTACTCATGTTACCGTGGAAAAACAAATACTGATAGAGTACGTGCCATTAGGGCTTTTTAACTATTTAATTCTGGCCGTAGCGGTTAGAAGCAATCACTCAAATGTCAAAGTATTACAAACTCTTACTTTGAAAAAAAAACACTACCAAAAACGATATGAGAATAATTCTCGAAATACTAACATGTGGTAGGTTTTATCTGAGTTGAATTGCTGGAAGCAGAATATTATTCATTTAGTGTTGAATTGTCGGGGGATATAGACGTAGGTGTCTTTATCCCCCGACATCTTACCATGAAAACTTTGATGAATCACTGTGCGTTTAATCCGGACGTTAAACGTGATGAACAGTGGGTTTTAGAAGGGCTGTCTATTTTAAGTAATGTAATTTTAAATCGGTTTCTGTGCTTATCGCTTTGTTAAACAGCGTATTGATGGCTTTTGTGGGTTTTCAATCCGTACGTTGAACGGACGGAATAGCATGCTTTGGAACTACTTTTCTTACATTATTTCATATTCAATCAACCTGATGCTTTCAGTCTCTTGCACACAACAAGCAGTTTGTAGAGTTTTTCTAAATATTCTATAGGTAACTTTATTTTAGTTTGCTGCAACTAACCATTTTGTTTTCAGTGAATTGTTTGTTTTTGTGGAACTTTTGTATAATTTTATAATGCATTCAAGGATGTATTAATGTGCTTTTTTGTTTGTTATTATTTTCAGAACTAAAAGAATAAGATGTTATAAGGTGCAGAAATAAGTAAGTTAGTGGCAATGGTTATACAGCTCACGAGATAATTTAACCAAAAAATAAACAACAAGATGTCAAATTTAGGACTTGGTTCAAATTTAGATTTTTACTCTTCACTGATGAAAAGTTTAAAATCTATGAACACTATTAATAATCAATTAAATGGGTTATCAAATATTTCAGAGATTTTAAAACAGCAATCATTTAGACAAAATTTAGGGATTAGTTCAGCAATTGGATTGTCTGCAATTCAAAATATTCAGAATCATTATAGTAATGTAAATAAGCAGATAAATCCTTTTTTACCTTTAAGTACTCAACTTTCACAGATTGTAAAGCAACAAGAGAATTTTGCTAAAAGTATTCCTGATTTGACTACCTTAAGTCTGTCAGATAGTATTTTGAAAAGTATTGAGACTCTTAAACAACAAACAATTCCAGA
>CAZTVY010000230.1:0-4834 GCA_964617235.1 uncultured Rikenellaceae bacterium
GGTATTTTCAATAATAATCTCTTTGGCTGAGTGATACTGGTACTGCAACTGAATATTTTTAAGCCCAACACCAGTGGATATTACTTTGGATGTTTTGGGTTGATAGTTGTTTCTAACCACTATGTAACTATCTTCTTCAAAGATATCGATGGTTAAAGGTTTGCTAGCCGATATTATATTATGCTTAACAGCGTTTTCAACCAGCATTTGTAATGCCATAGGCATAATGTATTTATTGTTATAGTTGATGATGTTGAGATTTATACTCAAACTACTATTATGCCGTAAATGGTAAATATGCGCAAGCGATTCTATCAAGTTACACTCCTTTGATAACTCAATAACCTCGCAATCCCTATTCTCCAGCACATAGCGGAAGGTGTTGGCCAACTCCTGGATAAAAAGTACTGCATTATCGGGAGCGGTTTGCACAAGCGATGTTAACGCTGTTAGATTGTTGAACAGGAAATGAGGGTTTATTTGATTTTTTATTGCCTCATACCTTGTTGCAAGTATTTCGCGTTTTAGAATTTCCTCGTTAAGTGCTGCCTGTCGCCAATTTTTAAAGAACGATATTAGGTTGATAAAAATGATACTCCCGATAGTCGATGCAACAAGGTATTTTATGGCATTATAGGTTGTATTTAAAAACTCATCAATAGTTTGTCCTCCTATCAGCATAAAGAATAAGTAGTTTACAAAAACAAGCACTACAAATCCAATAATTGCCTCAACTAATATCGATATAAAGAATCGCTGAACAGGGCGTTTTAACCATGGGATATATTTTTCGATTTGCCACTCGGAAAATTCATACGATTTCATTGTTAGCAAACCGATTGAAAGAGAGTATAGCGATATAAATATCATTGTGCTAACTGAACTAAATCCTTGAGGGTAGGCAAATAGTGTGATTGTATATCCAATAATCAACGGAAACACTATATGCCATACCGATAATCTAAAAGGATTGAATACTTTGCTAGAGTTGAAAAATAGTTGCATACTATTGTTGTAAATATTTTTTTCTGTTCCACACAAATTTAATGTTTATAGCGTTTTTCTTACAACTCTCAACACATTTTCCGCAAAGCAAGCATTCTGAACTAGTTACCAATCCATTACTGTTGTTGATGTAATCTGTAATAGGAATACGCACCAAACAGTCCTCCTCGCATTTACCACAGTTATTGCAGGCCGATTTATCCACAACCGGAATTAACCTTGAGTAAGATGCTCCCGTTGCGCAAAGTGCACCCATAAAGCATAGGTTGCGACATACCCATCGGCGCTCAAGTAGTAGCCCAAATACTAGCGCAGCAACAATATCGTAAATCCAAACGTGCTTGTAATGGCTGTTGAAATCCATGTTGAGGAACCAAGGGTCGAAAGTAAAACCTAATATTTTACCACTATCTAACTTAATGAAAAAGAAGAAAAATGCTGTGGCGAAAAAGATTATTACTGTTTGTAGGCGTATCCATTTTTTTGGTTTATTCCATTTTACCTTGTAAAATGACCGTGAACTGGCTAAATCTTGCACCGTTCCCATAAAACAGACCCAGCCACAACCTGCTCGTCCAATTAGTGGAGAAAGGATAACAAATGCACCCCAGATAAGTAGAACAAAAGTTATTGCCCCAAAGTAAATTGAGTGCCAAATAAACCCAATTCCTAATGCTTGAAAAATTACCGGTGTAATAAGTAAGAATATTACTCTTGATAAAAAGTTGAGGGTGAATAATTTTTTCATAGTATTATTTTTAAGATTATGTGACAAAGTTGAGCAATGCCAACTATTCTATGAAAAATAAACTACTCAACGGTACAAAATGGACGATGAATGGTAATATTGGAAAGTTAAAAGAATTTCTACAGGCTGGGAGAAATGAAAAAAACTTAAAATCTCAGTTAATTATGAAGTTTAGTAAAGGATATTTCTTAGTTCTTCAATTTTGCCTTCGCGTTCAAATGAGTAGGTTTTATCCAAAAAATTGCACAATTCGTAGAGTTTAAGTGATTTTTCGAAATATGCATTGGTCATATTGTTTTCTGCTTTAAAGCCAACCTCCCTTAAAACATCGGCCAAAAGTTCTAGATTGATGCCCCGAATTCCCTCAAATTTTGACAAGTATTGTTCAATATCTGAATCGTTCAGTAAAGCAAATTCGTCAATATTGAATCCAATCTCATTAAGGAGTAGTTCTTTTTCCTGATCAAATTGATTTTCTAAAGTAATCGCTCCATTATCAGTATTTAACTTTAGTTTATTGAGAATTGCCCTTAGTAAAAGACCAATCTTCTCAATTTCTTTCAGTAAATAGTCTTTTTGCTCCATAATATAAATCTATCTAACAGCCATATGCAAGTTAATGAATTTCATAAGAATATGTAGTAAGCAAAGTTTGGCATTTCAAGAAATATGAAACAATACATATAAATCCTTTAAATAGTTATTTGTAATATTCGAAATGTTAATGGAAATATTATCTGAAATATAAAAGAAAAGCGAGGAGAGATCCTCGCTTAATGATATTGATGAAAAATTACCAGAACTTTAACCCAAGTTGTTCAAATAGAAAATAATATTCATAAATTAACTTGTTTGTAAAATCCTCAGTTGTTAAAGCACCTCCGTGCCCCGAACCGGGTACGGTATATAACTGATACAACGATTGAGGATTTGCTTTTTCTTGGAGCCTTGCCAAAAATTTGTAGGAATGAAACGGGGGAACTCTATCATCTTTATCGCCAGTTATTAGCAAAAGATTAGGATATGTAACGCCTTCTTTTACATTGTGATACGGCGAGTATGCTTTAATGTTGATGAAGTCTTCTTGGTTGGTTGTCGTCCCAAACTCTTCAATATTTGTATTTACTGATCCCACAGTGAAATTTCCAAAATGTAACACATCTAAAACTCCTGCTTCCGCAATAGCCGCTTTAAATAGTTCAGGTTTTTGATTTATCGATGCCCCAACAAGCATTCCACCATGCGATCCACCTTTTATTGCGAGTTTCTCAGGATTAGTATATTGTTCTCTAATTAAGTATTCGGCAGCGGCAATAAAATCATCAATGGCATTTTGTTTTTTTAGCCGACGTCCTTCTTTAGCCCAATCTCTTGCTTCTGCACCCCCTCCTCTGATATTTGGAATAGCCAAGATGCCTCCATGTAACAACCATAGAGTTGTTGATTCATCAAAACTAGGTTCAACGGTTATTCCGTATCCACCATAGCCATATAGAAGTGTTGGATTTGTACCATCGAGTTTTATATCTTTCCTGCATGTAATATACATTGGAATTTCAGTGCCATCTTTGGATTTGTAGTTTATATAACGTGTTTCAAGTTTTTTCACATCGTAAGGAACCCAAACTGTTTGGCTAGGTTTAAAGCTTAAATCGTTTAGCGAAAGTTGGTACCAAATGTTTGGATGAAAAAATGATGATAGGCAAAAGTCCGTATATTCTGCAGTTGAGTCATTTTCATAGAAGTTGTGTAACGATTTTCCAACAGGGAAATCGATACTTTTAAGCAATACCCCGTTAAAATTATAGATTAATGCTTTAAATTGACCATTGTTTCGGTAAGTACAGGCTATTTTATCTTTTCCCAACCTATTAACGTCCCTTAGGGGGCAGTCGAATTCTGGAATAAATTCTTCCATTTTGTTCAATTGATTTATGTCAGCCTTTATTACTTTGCCGTTGGGAGCACCCCATGTTGTTTTAAGGTACGCGGTATTTTCAACCATTTCTTCAACATAAAAATTAATAGAGTCGGTATTTGGGTAAAGCAGAAAATTCTTAAGAAAGAATGTTTTATTAGGATTAAGAGTTGCATACGAAATGGCTTTATACAATACTCCTCTGGATTTTAAAAAGTGATTAAAGATGAGCTTAGTGCTATCCTGTTTGAAATAAGAAAAATAGTTTGTTCCCTCTTGATCTGGATTTTGGTAAATTAGAATATCGTCCGATTGTTTAGTGCCAATTTTATGGTAATATAGCGCTTGCCCTTTAGCTTTATCTAAAAGTTCACGTCCCTCAATTGGTTTGCTAAATCTATCGTAGTAAACACCTTCGTTGTCCCAAATTGTTCTACTGATATTTCTTAAATATAATAGTGTGTCAGATAATTGTTTTCCTGAAAGTAAATCAAAGAAGTAAACTTCGTGCCAGTCACTTCCATTATGGGACATTACAATGGCAGCAAGGTTCAATTTTGGGCTTAACTTATAAGCCGTAATTAGTACATTATCATTTTTACTCTTCTTAAAATTTTTTGTTTTAACAAGATACCTATATGTGTTTCCCTTCCCTTTGGGTCTATAGAGTAAATCTTTTGTTTTATTATCGTCGCTTGATTCAAAACTGAATTCAAATTGATAATCCAACTCATCTTTCTTTTTTATATAGTCATCCTTCAATTCACTATTAGTATCAAAATATATTGATGCAATTTGTCGATAAAGAATTTCTTTATGTGTTTGTTGGCGATCCTGTTTTTCGGTAATTTTCTTTTGAGCGGTTAACCAGTCAATTAACCTTGGATCGCTAGGATTTTCCATCCATTGGTAGGGATCATCAATTCTTGTATCAAAGTAGATGTTAAAAGTTGAGTCCTTTGGTGTTGTTGGGTATTTGTTTGTTTTTTGTGAATAAGAACTTGTTGTGAAAAATACAAGCAATAAAAACGATAATACTTTGTTCATGGTGTAATGTGGATATTTAAGTGGAATTATATAATAATTAATTTGAAGTTAGTTGAATATTTTTAATCAAGAGTAAAACTATTAAGTAAAAATTGATTTTCAAAATAATCATTAAA
>CAZTVY010000231.1:0-4831 GCA_964617235.1 uncultured Rikenellaceae bacterium
ATTTGATGAGATTCGCCCCGCATAAGCGGCTTTGGAAACCGGAGAACGTACTTCCTTCCATTGCTAATTTTTTGTGTTTTTCAGCAATTTCCGCAAATATAGAAAAAAATTAATATCAAACATTGGGTTGCCATTTTATTTGCTCAATATTTAAATCTTTTCCCAATTTTCTGGATAAAGTAAAGAAAAAATCACTCAACCTATTCATATAAACTACCACATTTTCTGGAACAGGTGTTTCTTCCGCCAGTTTTGTGGTTAATCGTTCGGCTCTTCGGCACACAGTTCGGCAAACATGGCATACTGAAACGGTTTGGTGTCCACCAGGTAAAACAAAAGAGGTGAGGGGCTCAAGCATTGAGTCCATTTTATCAATTTCCTCCTCTATCTGCTTAATGTCTGTATCGGCAATAATGGGTATTTTAACCTTACAATCAGTGCAGTCTGCAGCAAGTATCGATGCGCAATTCATCAGCCTATCCTGAATTTTTACTAGCAATTGCTTGGTATAATCATCAACAGGTTGGTCGCGAAGCAAGCCCACGTAGGAGATTAACTCATCTACTGTTCCGTATGCCTCAATTCGAGGGTGATATTTTGGAACTCTGGCACCTCCAATTAGCGATGTGGTGCCTTTGTCGCCAGTTTTAGTGTATATCTTCATTTTTATCGATATTAATAACGGTTGCCTTGAAATTGTTTTTAAAAATAAAGACTTGCCAAACAACTAGCAAGTCTTTTGAGAAATAACACTACATAAAATCTATTGTTCAGTTAAAACTACTTTTTGTTTTAATGTAGGATGTGGGTTAACCTCATCGGACTCAATCATTCCATCGCGTAGGCGGACAATCCTGCGGGCGTGTTTTGCTATATCCTCTTCGTGTGTAACAAGTATAATTGTATTACCCTGTGCGAAAATATCCTCGAATAAATTCATTATATCAATGGATGTTTTTGAGTCGAGGTTACCAGTTGGTTCATCAGCAAGAATAATTGAAGGGTCGTTAACTAACGCACGAGCTACTGCAACACGTTGACGCTGACCACCCGATAATTCGTTGGGTTTATGCTCCATTCTATCTTCTAGACTTACGTTGGTAAGGGCTTTTATAGCTTTTTCTACTCGTTCATGCTTTGGGACGCCAGCGTATATCAAGGGTAAAACAACATTATCCAACGCTGTGTAGCGGGGTAATAAATTAAATGTTTGGAATACGAAACCAATTTCCTTATTCCGAATTTCGGCTAAGGCATCATCGGTAAGTTTACTAACATCAGTTCCATTAAGTACGTATGCTCCATCGGTGGGAGTATCTAGGCAGCCAAGGATATTCATTAAAGTTGATTTTCCTGAGCCTGAAGGTCCCATAATGGCCACGTATTCATTTTTGTTGATTACCAAATCAACACCTTTTAGTGCTTTTACAACAACACTACCTACTTGGTAGAATTTTTTTATGTTGCTAATGTTTATTAAAGAGTTGTTATTCATTTTCAATGGTGTGTTTTGTATGTTAAAGTTAAACGATAATTTATTCTAAACAATTATACTTCACAATTATTAATTTTAGTAAGGTCCATACCTTAACAAAAAGTTCTGTTTGGTAATTCCCTCCTCAAAAATTAGAATACCGCAGCGGAAAAGGTCAATAGATAACGTAACTTTTGAGTTTGAACTAATATACTCCCAGGCCTTTTCCATTCCTTTACTCCAACGGATATCGTCAACAATAATTATGGTTTTATGGTTGACTTTTGGTAAAATTAAGTTGAAGTTATTTATGAGCGCTCTGCCGTTGTGGTCGCCATCAATAAAAACAAAATCCACACTCAATAATTCATTAAGTACACGGGGTAATTGGTCGTCGAAATTGCCCGATAGTGTTTGAATATTTGTAAGTCCCGATTTTCTAAACCTATTTTGAGCAATCCCTAGAACGGCTTCATCACCCTCAATGGTATATATTGATGCGTCAGGATTACCTTTTGCAAGGTACATCGTGCTAATCCCAACCGAAGTGCCTAGTTCAATTATATTTTTGGGTTGATAATGCTTTACTATTCTGTAAATTAATCGTCCTAAGTGTGATGGTATCGAAACCGAATTGGCAATTTTACCTAACGAAATTTCTTCGCCTCGGAAACCATCGTTCAGACTATCGTTTATTGATTTCTTGATAATAGAAAGCCCACAACCTTTAAGTTCTTTGCGGTAATTCTCAATTTTTTCAAAGACCTCTTTTTTTGTTTCAGGTTCAATAACCTCAGTATATAGCTTGTAAACGTAGGGAGAGTGAATGCCATGTCCTCCAGTTGGTTTACAGTTTAGCCAAAAGTTGTAATAGTTCTTAATCTGCCCCAATAACCCTGTCCTCATAATCAAAATCGTAAATCTTAATATTGCTAATGTACGATTTGGCTATGTGTTAGGTATGATTTATTCTGTTAAAAAAGGTTTAAGGTGGGTTATTTTATATTAATGGAATGTTGAGATGTAGTAATCCAAGATTGTTTAAATATATTAGTTTTGTGGATAATTAATTGGAAATGCAGATTTATAGTTGTGCTTAATGAGCAATATACTTTCAACCGAAATTAAGTTTTTACCAGGTGTAGGTCCCAAACGGGCAGAAATGCTGCAAAAAGAGTTGGGGATATACACTTTTGCGGATTTGCTGTATTTCTACCCTTATAAGCATATCGATAGGTCGAAAATCTATAAAATTTCGGAGATAAATGAAGATTTGCCATATATTCAGATAGTTGGTAAGATTGTTAGGTTCGATGAGAGTGGTGTAGGGCGCCACAAACGGTTAAATGCAATATTTACTGATGGCAGTGGAAGTGTTGAGTTGGTTTGGTTTAAGGGTATAACCTGGATGGCAAAATGGCTAAAACCAAATGTCGATTATCTAGTTTTTGGAAAAGCCAACAGGTTTGGTTCTCGTTTTAGCATTGCTCACCCCGATATGGAGGAGTACCGTGCAGGTCAAGAGAAGACTATGGGTGCCCTACAGCCTGCTTATTCTACCACCGAGAAGTTAAAGAGTAACAGAATCTCATCAAAAACTATTCTTGGGATTCAACAAGCATTGCAGAATATCATTGCAGGGAAGTTAGACGAAACATTGCCGCCAAACATCATAGAGCAGCATAAGTTGATGACTTTGCCTGAGGCAATGCGTAATATTCATTTTCCAAAGAACGCAGCATTACTTCGTAAAGCAGAGCATCGTTTAAAATTTGAGGAACTTTTTTACATACAGCTCGGAATATTACTCCGCCAGTCTGTTCGGCAAACCAGAGTTAATGGGCATGTGTTTGGCAAGGTGGGGGAGATGTTCAACCGTTTCTACCATGAGAAGTTGCCATTCCCGTTAACCGAAGCACAAAAACGAGTTATACGCGAGATAAGGAAGGATATGGGCAGCGGCAAGCAGATGAACCGATTGCTACAGGGTGATGTGGGCAGCGGGAAAACTGTTGTGGCGTTAATGTCAATGCTAATTGCTGTCGATAACGGTTATCAGGCCTGCATTATGGCTCCAACAGAGATTCTTGCTAATCAGCATTACGAATCCATAGCAGCACTGCTCGATGGGTTGCCTGTTAGCGTTGGATTGCTTACAGGTAGCACTCGCCGTTCGGAGCGGAACAACTTGCATAAATCCTTGGAGGCAGGAGAATTAAATATTTTGATAGGAACACATGCGTTGCTTGAGGATGTAGTGAAATTCAAAAATCTTGGATTTACTGTGATAGATGAGCAGCAACGTTTTGGAGTCTTGCAACGGGCAAAACTCTGGGAGAAAAATGATGACCCTCCTCACATACTTGTAATGACAGCAACACCAATACCTCGAACTCTTGCAATGACGCTTTATGGCGATTTGGAGGTAAGTGTGATTGATGAACTTCCTCCTGGCCGTAAGCCTGTAAAAACCATCCACTACACAGACCTTAAGCGTAATGTTGTTTTCGGAAAAATTCGGGAACAAATAAAAGCAGGCCGGCAGGTTTATGTTGTGTACCCATTGATTAAGGAATCGGAAAAGATGGAGAATTTGAAGGATTTACAGGATGGATATGAGAGTATTGTGCGAGCATTTCCACCCCCAGAGTATGTAACCGTTGTGGTACATGGTCAAATGAAACCCGAGGATAAAGATTTTTCAATGAACTTATTTGTGCAAGGTAAGGCGCATATAATGGTTGCAACAACTGTTATTGAAGTCGGTGTAAATGTGCCCAATGCAACTGTAATGGTAATTGAAAGTGCTGAAAGGTTCGGGCTATCTCAACTACATCAGTTACGGGGACGTGTTGGAAGAGGTGCCGACGAAAGTTTTTGTATTCTAATGTCGCAGGTAAAACTCTCTGCAGATTCGAGAAAGCGATTGGAGACAATGGTTTCAACAAATGATGGTTTCGAAATAGCGGAGGTTGATTTAAAATTACGCGGGCCAGGTGATATTGATGGTACAATGCAAAGCGGTTCTCCTATTGATTTGAAATTAGCGAGTTTAAGTACAGATAGTCAATTGTTGCAGTACGCACGTAATGTTGCAAAGGATTTGCTTAGCGTTGACCCACTTTTATCCTTGCCTCAAAATATTCTTCTATCAAAACGCCTACAGGAAATTGCTCAAGCAAAAAATGATTTGAGTAAGATAAGTTGATACTGTTTTGACTTACATTTGCACGATTTTTGTTGCGAAAAACTATCTTTAACTTAAAATAACTAATATGAAAAAAATTATTTTGGTGCTTGCCGCTTCTTTATTATTAATACTTGCATCTTGTTTGAAGAATGAGAACTCAATAATAT
>CAZTVY010000232.1:0-4819 GCA_964617235.1 uncultured Rikenellaceae bacterium
ATATTAGCGACGATGAAATATTTGCTCATCCTGAAATGCTCGGAGAAATGAAGCGTATAAAAGAGATGTTGAAATAGTTTTTTATGATACCACGAGTTAAAATCTGCTGCATAAGTTCGGTTGATGAGGCTCAAACCGCAATAAGATTTGGAGCATCGGCACTAGGGTTGGTTGGGAATATGCCCAGTGGTCCTGGAGTTATTACCGATGAACTCATTCACGAAATTGCCAAGAAAGTTCCGCCAGGGGTTTCTACCTTTATGCTAACAAGCGAAACGTCTATTGAAAAAATTATCAATCACCACAAACGCACCCTTACTAACACCATCCAAATAGTTGATGAACTAAAGGAAGGCTCATATTTAGAATTAAAGGATGCATTACCTGCAATAAAAATTGTGCAGGTAATTCACGTAATAGATGAAGAATCAGTAGAGGAGGCTGTTCGAATATCGCATTTTGTTGATGCTCTCCTTTTGGATAGTGGAAATCCAAATCTTGCTGTTAAAGAACTAGGGGGAACAGGTCGTGTTCACAATTGGTCGTTAAGCCGTAAAATTGTTGAGCAATCTAAAGTGCCAGTTTATCTCGCAGGTGGTCTAAATGCCGATAATGTAAGAATGGCCATAGAGCAAGTTCAGCCTTTCGGACTCGATTTATGTAGCGGAGTTAGGACAAATGGAAAATTAGATTCTATTAAATTGGAAAAGTTTTTCCAGAATGTAATACACTAAACTAATAGAGGTTATATGGATTTTTTCATCGAAAATAATAATGAGATTTTACAATTAGTTAATGAGTGGGAGCCAAAGCTATTATCGTTCCCAACCGATGTAATAACTCAAAAACGGAATAGCCAAGGCCGAACCATTAAGCAAATTTTAGGTCATTTGGTCGATTCTGCATCCAACAACAATCACAGAATTGTTCATTTGCAGTACAGAGAAAACCCATTGGAGTTTCCGAACTACGCAACCAATGGAAATAACGACCGATGGATTGCTATACAGAATTATCAGTACGAAAACTGGGAGGATTTAGTGCAACTCTGGAAATATTTCAATAAACACTTTGTCCACGTAGTAAATAATATCAATCCAGATAAATTAGATAACGTTTGGATATCCGCACCCAATAAAAGTATCACATTGAAAGAAATGGTGTTAAGTTACTTGTACCATTTAAAACTTCACCTTAAAGAGATTGATGACTTAAACTGTCAAGCGTAAACCCAATCGGCCTTATTCTTCTAACATGCATTGGTATTTGTTGCAAACCTCATATTTATTTACATTTGCAAACCATTAAGAAAACTCATAATATCAATGGAAAATCAGGAGCAACCCAAGCATGTTCGTAGGATACGATATAAAGGTACACACCCAAAGACTTACCACGAAAAGTATAAGGAGTTGAATCCTGACCAGTACGCCGCCGATGTTGCCAAAATCAAGGAGCAGGGCAAAACTCCTGCGGGGATGCATCGTTCCATCTGCGTTGATGAGATCATGGAGTTCCTCAACGTAATGCCTGGACAAACAGGAATGGATGCTACTTTGGGTTATGGTGGTCATAGTCTCGAAATACTAAAGCAACTTCAACCCGGTGGTCGATTGTTTGCCACAGACGTTGACCCTTTTGAACTCCCAAAAACAGAGCAACGACTTAGGTCGTTAGGCTACGGAGAAGACACCCTTTTTACCAGAAAAATGAACTTCTCCGAAATTGATGCCATTGTAGCAGAATCCGGACCATTGAATTTTGTATTGGCCGACCTTGGGGTATCATCAATGCAAATCGACAACCCCGATAGAGGCTTCTCCTTTAAGGTTGAAGGACCATTAGACCTAAGACTTAACCCTAAAAATGGAATTCCTGCATCGGAACTCTTAAGCACGGTTTCGAAAAAAACGCTTGAGGCAATCCTAATCCTAAACTCCGACGAACCCTACGCTGAGCCTATTGCGGAAACAGTAATAAATAGAGTAATGGGCGGTATAAAAATAGAAACCACCACGCAACTCAAGGAACTTATCGAGGAGGCATTGCTCTTTATTCCAAAACAACAACGTAAGGATGAAACTAAGAAATCGTTCCAACGAGTTTTTCAGGCGCTCCGCATTGAGGTTAACGATGAGTTTGAAGTGCTCGATAAGTTTTTAGAGAAACTCCCCGATGCGCTTGCATCAGGAGGACGGGTTGCAATACTATCGTTCCACTCTGGCGAGGACCGTAGGGTTAAGAAATCATTTCAACACTTTTTCCGTTCAGGAGTTTACAGCGAAATAGCACCCGACCCAATACGCCCATCGGCACAGGAATGCAATTCCAATCCACGTGCCCGCTCTGCCAAGTTACGTTGGGCAATTAAGGCTTAATCAAATTTTAAATACATTACAACTATTTTGCCCTATTGCATAATGGTATGAATTTTATTACCTTAGCCTTAACCACACTATATCCAATAAACCATTGTTTATGGACAATCACAAATCAATCAAAACGAGGCTGGGCAAATATATTCCTGCTGTTAATTGGTTATCGGATTATTCGTTAAGTTTTTTAAGTAACGATATTATTGCAGGACTTACGCTTGCTGCTTACGCAATTCCTGTTTCGTTGGCATACGCAACACTAGCAGGATTACCTCCACAGTACGGTGTATATGGCTATTTGATTGGTGGGCTTTTCTACTCAATGCTTGGAACAGGAAAGCAACTGGCAATTGGACCAACATCGGCAATATCAATGCTGATTGGGGTTACCCTTTCGAGCCTTTCCAATGGTGATATTCAGCGATGGGTCGATTTAGCCTCGTTATCGGCAATGCTGTTTGCCGGAATGAGTGTTTTGGCGTATATCCTAAGACTAAGTAGTATTATCAACTTTATTAGCGAAACCGTATTGCTTGGCTTTAAAGCCGGCGCGGCAATTACAATTGGGCTAACACAGCTACCAAAACTATTTGGAGTTGCTGGAGGTGGTGAGAATTTTTATACACGATTAATCACTTTATTAGAGCAATTGTCTACAACCAACACTATAGTTTTAACCTTTGGAATTGTAGCAATTTTGCTCTTGCTAATGGGCGAGAAATTCTTGCCGGGCAAACCAATTGCTATAATAGTAGTAGCAATATCGGTTTTAACAATTTCGTTCACTCCGCTTGGAGCAATGGGTTTCAAAACTGTAGGCATTATACCCAGCGGACTCCCCAAACTGCAAGTTCCAGATTTAAATTTGGTTGATATTGGCAATGTACTTCCGTTGGCATTTGCCTGTTTTCTATTGGCTTACATTGAGAGTGTTTCTGCAGCAAAAACTTTGGCCCAGCAAAATGGGTACGACATAGATGCTAGACAGGAACTTCTTGCGCTGGGTGTAGCGAACTTAGCAGTATCGCTCGGACAAGGCTATCCTACAAGTGGAGGTTTATCGCAATCGGCCGTTAACGATAAGGCTGGGGCAAAAACCCCAATATCATTGGTTGTTGCTTCGTTGGGAATTGCTTTGTGCCTTTTGTTTTTAACAGGACTGCTAAAAAATCTACCCACTGTAATACTTGCATCAATTGTTCTGGTAGCCATTAAAGGCCTAGTTGATGTTAAGGAGTTGAAGCGATTATGGAATGTCAACCGGTTCGACTTTGTTATAGCAATTACCGCTCTTTTAAGCGTTATTATATTCGGCATTTTGCAAGGTGTGTTAATTGCGGCATTATTTTCATTAATCCTAATTATAAGAAACGTATCGGCTCCTAATGTTGCTTTTCTTGGCAGAATTCCTGGCACTAATAGATATTCTGACATTAAGAGGCATCCAGACAATGAGTTAATTCCAGGAATCCTTCTCTTCAGGGTGGAATCGCCCATTGTTTACTTTAACGTGGCATTTGTTTACAATACTGTTTGGGCGAAAATTCGGAGTTTGGACTCAACGCTTAAAACAGTAATCCTCGATTTAAGTTCTTCGGCCACTATCGATTCCAGTGGTGCTAGGTTAATTAAACGCCTATACACAAACCTCAAAGCAAAAGGAGTTGAATTTAAGGTTGCCGAAGCACGCTCGGGGGTAAGGGATATCTTGAGGCTCGAAGATATAGAACACCTGTTAGGTCATGTGAGCCGTCGCGATACACTTCACGATGTAGTTGTAGCTGCTATTGGAGAAATTGAGCCCGATATTAAAAAGGCCCCAGTTAAACCTAAAGTTTTACTGTCGCCCGAAATTGTAACACAAATTGTACTTGGCAACAACTATTTTACACAAACACATCCACGGGAATACTTTGAAACTTTTGGCTTTGAGCAAAAGCCATATATTACTCTTGTCACTTGTTCAGACTCGCGCGTGCCTCTTAATGCACTAATGCCCGACACATCCAACAAAGTATTTTCCATACAAAATATTGGTAACCAAATTCTTTCAACTGAGGGCTCAGTTGATTATGGAATCTACCATCTAAAAACGCCTATTCTTATGTTCCTTGGTCATTCCGACTGCGGTGCAATAAAGTCGTATCTTCAAGGATTCGACAGCGAGATATATGGAATTAAACACGAGCTAGACTTCTTACAGCCTATCATCAAAGAACAAAAAGAGGTGAAGGATTTTGAGAATCTTCATTCCCACGTAATTGAAAAGAACTTGGATTATCAGGTGAATATTGCTTACAAAAAGTATAGAGAACTAATTAATTCTGGACAGTTAACTGTTCTTGCGGGATTCTATGACTTTAGGGGTGAGTATGGCAAAGGAATGGGTAATATTGTTATTGTTAATGTTAACAAGTTAAAAGAAGTTGAAAGTTTGAGAAATC
>CAZTVY010000233.1:0-4786 GCA_964617235.1 uncultured Rikenellaceae bacterium
AGTGATTGTTGCAATACAATCGTTCCTGTTGGTTTGCGAGTTGCCAATGTTCTCGTTGAAATTAAAATCGCTAAACCCAAAATTGGCCTACAAACAATTCATCCTTATAGGAGGAGCAATTGCATTTATTGCGATATTCAGGAAAGCATCCTTATCATTTATCATTCTGTGGTATATTTTCCTATCGGTAGTTTTCTACTTTGCTGATAAGATGTTTAAAAATGATAATCAATAGCCTTTATAAATAGTAAAAATGCCTTAATTTTGTCAGCATAAAACCCAACAAAGATGAAATTTCACGCAGAAATCACTGTAATGCCTTTAAAGGCGCTACTCGACCCTCAGGGAAAAGCAGTAAATGCTACTTTACACGGGATTGGATACAACGAAGTATCGAATGTACGAATTGGAAAGCACGTTAACCTTGAAATTGAAGCCGCAACTAAAGAGGCTGCCATTGAAAAGGTTACCGATATTTGCTCAAAAGTTCTATCAAACCCTGTAATGGAGGGATTTGAATTTCATTTGACAGAAGTAAAAGACTAACTATTCTCCGTTAGTTTTACCTCTTATAATTTCCGCCTGTTTCTTTATGGATTCCTTGTGAACCAACTGAAGCAGGCTTTTTACGTACTCCTCGTCGAGCCCTAGTTTCTTACCACACTCTATTCTTGACTGAAGAATACTCTCCCACCTGCGTAACTGAAAGATTGTAACATTCCTATTGCGCTTATACTCTCCAATCTGCTCAACTAGGCGCATTCGGTTTGCCAGCAACTCTATTATTTGCTGGTCAATAGAGTCAATCTTATTCCTTGTTTGTGCAAGGAAATCAACAAAATCGTCACTCGACGATGATATATCGTGAAACTTTAATGCGTTAATTAAATCCGAAAACTCAGCAGGGGTTAACTGCTGCTTGGCATCGCTCAACGCCACAGGGGGATTGGGATGAACCTCAACCATCAGTCCATCGAACGATAAATCCAAGGCGTGCTGTGCAATCTCGTGAATAAAACCTGCAAGACCAGCAATATGACTCGGGTCACAAATAACTGGAAGATTAGGGAAACGGCTCTTTAAATCGATAGCAAGTTCCCACTTGGGAATATTACGTAACCGAGAACGTTCGTAAGGGTAAAAGCCTCGATGAACAGCCGCTAACTTTGTAATACCTGCTCGGTAAAAACGCTCAATTGCACCAATCCAGAGTTCCAAATCAGGGGTAACAGGGTTCTTTACCAAAACGGGAATGTTAGCATCCTTTAAAACTGCCACTAACTGGTCCACAGAGAAGGGATTTGCGGTTGTACGAGCACCAACCCAAACCATATCAATTCCATACTCAATGGCCTTTTGGGCATGCATAGCCGTAGCAACCTCAGTAGTTACAAGCAAACCAGTTTCTCGCTTAACCGTCTGCAACCATTTCAACCCAACTTCTCCTGCGCCTTCAAAACTGCCAGGCCTAGAACGTGGTTTCCAAATTCCAGCCCTAAACACTTTAACCTTTCCTTCCTTAGCCAAAGCATTGGCCGTTTCCATAACCTGAATTTCACTCTCGGCACTACATGGTCCAGCAATTAGCAATGGTTGAGACAATTCGCCGTTCCACTCTGGTATTGGGGTAATATTTAGTAAACTATTCAAAACTGAAAATCGATTAATTGGTGTAAAGGTATATAGATTCTGATTATTAGTCGCAATACAAATTACAAAAACAGAACTGATTGGTTAATTGTTTAACATTTATTTTCCTAACGAACCATTACCCCCCATGCTTTGAAATACCAAATCGAATCTTATCTTTTCCCCCCTATGCATAGGGGGGAAAGGGGGGTATTCTTACCAACTTCCTGTTTTTCAATATTTTCAACACAAATTGAAATTTGCCTTAAAACCGCTTCAATATTTTCAAGTTCCACATTTTTTATCCTCAACACTTCAACCCCCAATGAATTTAGGACTTCATCACGATGTCTATCATCCTCTATTCTCTTTAAATGAATGCCACCGTCTAACTCTATAGCTAACTTCAACTCACTGCAATAAAAATCAGGAATATAAAAAAAGTGCTCATTCCAAATTGTTTGATGTATTATGGGATGCTGTCGAAGGAATTTTTTGCCCATCAATTTTCTATTTCTCAAGTACTGCCATAGAAATTCTTCCTCCTTAGTAGGATTATTTCTGAGTTTTGTCGCAACCTCTTTTATTTCAGAGTATTTCATTATTGAAGTGATTAATATTCATATCATTACCCCCCCAAGAAAGTTATATACCTAATCGAATCTCTTCTTTGCCCCCCTATGCATAGGGGGGAAGGAGGGGGGTATTCTAAGCAACCAGTATAAAAACCTTAAACTACACCCATTGTAGTTATTCTGTTTTATCAAAAAACATCGTATCTACCACTGTACCTTTCAGCTAAATCATCAGTGGCCATTTGCTTATTGTGGAAAAATACTTTTCGGAGTATTTTCTTTCGCCAACCAGTTCTTCGCTGATACTGACTATAGGTCTCACTCAACCAATCAAACTCCTTATCAATCACATTATTGGGCGAAATGTATTTGTATGTTTCTGCAACGATATGATTTGGCCTACCTGAATTGGAATAAGTTGGATTATCGATATTTGCCAACAGCTGGACTTTATGTTGATTGCAAAGTTCCTTCAAACTTAATACTACCTTCTGGTATTCGCCTATATTATCGTTATTAAATCCTTGCTCATACTCTCCACCAATAGCCATTACAGGCCTTACCTGCAATGTTGCAATATTGTACTTTGCAAAAACATCAAAAAAGTTTAGCAATTCTGAACAATTGTCGGGGTTTGCTGTGTAGTTTATTCTTAATGAGGTTTTGCTGTTAACCTTACTAACCCTTGCCACGTTGAACCCGTCAAGAACCTCTATTAATTTTTCCCATTTTGCCCCAACCATAAACCTCTCGTAGGTTTCCTTGGTGGTTCCGTGAACGGAAATAATTAACTCGTCTAATCCTGCATCGAGCATCTCAACCAAATGATTATGTTTGATTAGTTGAGCATTAGTAACCAAGCTAACATTAGGAACGCCCCTTTCCTTTGCTTTACGAATAATGTAAATGAAATCTTTATACATTGTGGGTTCGGCACCGCATCCCACTACAACTTGCAGTGCATTCCTAAAGGTATTCTTTGCAATAATACCAATCTCCTCAACCGTAAAACGCGTTGATTCCGACTTGCGCGATTGGCTAAAGTAGCACATTCGGCACTTGAGGTTGCAGGCAAAAATTGGGTCGATTCTAATAGAGTAGTACCGCTTATTGAACAACTGAGCAATAAAAATTAGGAGCAATTTTAGCCTATTGCTCCTAATCATTCGGTTTAACCTTATTATTTGGTAAATGCTAATCATTAAATGCAAACATTGCGCCTAAATTTAAGCATTTTCCTCGGGTTGCTTTTTCTCCCAGTGCTTAATGGCCCAAACACTTAATCTATAACTCACATACATAAGCACAGGCCAACTCAGCAACCATAATATCTCAGATATATACTTCATAACATACTTATTTTAGTAAACGTGCGATTCTGACTTCATCTCATCCTCATCTATCTGCTTAACATTGATGCTCTTCCAAGCATACCAGATGTAAGCCACAACAAACGGAATTAGCAACGACACAAAGCTCATTACGGTAAGAGTAAACTTGCTCGATGAACTATTAAAAATGGTTAGTGAGTGTTGCAAATTGAATGTTGAAGGGTAATACGCAGTGTTGTTCCATCCGGCAATAAGGAACAGCGCCAATACAGCAAGAACCGTTCCTACGCCAGTAAACCATATCCCTTTAGTATAGTTGGATATTAAAGACTTCGCTATACCCCAAAGCACAAGCAACACGCCTGCTAAGAACACTATCAGAACGACTGGCATCTGAATTAAGTTATGCAGGTACTTGTACTTCTCCATAAATACAGTTCCATCGGCAGGGTTAACGGCAAAACCATCGCGCAACATCAACCAAATTACAAAAACTAAGAATAGCACAACAAATGGTAAAGCGTTGTATAGTAGATGTTTTTTTGCACGTTCAAAAATCGCATTATGGTTAACGTGATTCATAAAGTAAAGGATTGCCAATGTCCGCGCTAAAAAGAATACCGTTAAGCCAAGTGCAAGGTTATGAAGGTTAAGGGCAGCCTCCAAACCATGCCAAGGTGTTTCCCACGATGAGATAACGGGGTTACTGGTATTGGTCAAATTCATCTTATCCACAGAAAACATTGACCCAGTAAAAAATGTTGCCACGGCTGTTCCAAGCAGAATTGTACCAAGCAAACCGTTGATGTAAAGGAAAACCTCGTAGGTTCGCTGACCCAAAAAGTTATTGGGTTTACTACGGAACTCGTACGAAATTGCCTGAACAATAAAACAGAATAGTATGGCCATCCAAACCCAATATGCTCCGCCAAAACTAGTTGAATAGAACAACGGGAACGAGGCAAAGAAAGCTCCACCAAAAGTTACAAGCGTTGTGAAGGTAAACTCCCACTTACGTCCAAGGGCATTGATAAGCATTGTACGCTCCAATTCGGTTTTTCCTAAGGTGTAAATCAATGTTTGTCCGCCCTGAATAAAAAGCAGAAAAACCAACAATGCACCAAGCAGCGATATTATAAACCACCAGTAATGCTGCAAAAAGATATATGTAGTATCAACCATAGCTATTTACCTCCCTCTTTAGGTCCAATTTTAATTTGCTTGAACATTATGCGCAACTCCGCAATAAGC